>JAFYNO010000140.1 GCA_017549705.1 Bacteroidales bacterium
GGAAGCTCTCCGAAACGGTCGATGAGGTTGTCGGTGAAGCGCATCAAACCTTCTTCATTTTCAATGTGATCGAGCTCGTTGTAAAGGCTAATACGCTCTGCGGATGAATCGACATATTCGTTAGGCAGAAGTATCTCCAAATCGGACTCGATGGCGCATTCGCGAACGTATTTTTTCTCCTCTTCGGGTTTCTCGAACAGGTCTTTGAACTCGTTTTCCTTGAGTTCCATGATGGCCTCGTCAAGAATTTTATGATAAGTCTCAAAGCCGATATCGTTGATAAATCCGCTCTGTTCGGCGCCAAGCAGGTTGCCTGCTCCACGGATGTCGAGGTCGCGCATTGCAATGTTGAAACCGCTGCCTAAATCGGAGAATTCCTCGAGGGCTCGCAGACGTTTCTGAGCCTCGTCGCTGAGCATAGCCAACGGAGGTGTCAAAAGATAGCAGAACGCCTTTTTGTTGGAACGTCCCACCCTACCACGCAGCTGGTGCAGATCGCTCAGTCCGTATTTGTGCGCGTCGTTTATAATAATGGTGTTAGCGTTCGGAATATCCAGTCCAGCCTCGATAATCGTGGTACACAGCAGCACATCGTACTTGCCGTCAATGAAGTCGAGCATTATCTGTTCGAGCTTGTCTCCCTCCATCTGACCGTGACCCACAGCCACCTTCGCACCAGGCACGCAGCTGATAATCATGTCGTAAACCTCCATGATGTTTTGGATGCGGTTATGCACGAAAAACACCTGTCCGTCGCGAGCGAGCTCATATTGTATGGCATCTCTTATCACATCCGGCGAGAACGAACGCAATTCAGTTTCAACAGGATATCTGTTTGGTGGCGGAGTGGTGATTATACTCATATCACGAGCGCCCATCATTGAGAATTGCAGTGTTCTCGGGATAGGAGTTGCCGTCAGAGTAAGCGTATCGACGTTGGTTTTCATCTGTTTCAGTTTCTCCTTGGCGGAAACGCCGAACTTCTGTTCCTCGTCGATAATCAGCAAACCTAAGTCCTTGAACTCCACATCTTTACTAATGATTCGATGAGTACCAATCAATATATCGATGCGACCTGCTTTGACCTCTTCCAAAGTCTTTTTCTGTTCTTTGGCGGTCTTGAAACGATTCATATAATCGATGGTGACCGGGAAGCCTTTCAAACGGCTTGAGAACGTATGGAAATGCTGCAAAGCGAGCACCGTAGTAGGCACCAACACAGCCACCTGTTTCGAGTCGCTGACAGCTTTGAAAGCAGCACGAATTGCCACCTCAGTCTTTCCGAAACCGACATCACCGCAAACGAGACGGTCCATCGGTGACTCCTTCTCCATGTCGCGTTTCACATCGATGGTCGCCTTAAGCTGATCGGGAGTGTCCTCGTACATAAACGAAGCCTCCAATTCGGTCTGCAGATAAGTATCCGGCATAAACTGGAAACCCTGCGAGTTCTTACGCTCAGCGTAGAGTTTTATCAGCTCGCGCGCAATGTCCTTGACCTTGCTCTTAGTCTTTGCTTTCAGCTTATTCCAAGCGTTGGAACCGAGTTTACTCAGCGAAGGCTCAGCACCATCTTTACTCGAATATTTAGAAATACGATGCAGCGAGTGGATGCTCACATAAAGCAAGTCGCCGTTCTGATAGATTAGTCTTAATGCCTCCTGCTGTTTTCCGTTGTGGTCGATTATTTCCAGTCCGTCGAAACGTCCGATTCCATGGTCGATATGGGTGACGTAATCGCCTGGTTTTAAGTCGTACAACTCTTTGATTGTCAGAGCCTGACTGCTTGCAAAACCTTCACGGAGATGGAAGCGGTGATAACGCTCAAAAATCTGATGGTCGGTGAAACAGCAGAGTTTCTGGTCGTTGTCGACGAAACCTGCCTGAATGGAATATAATATAGGTGTAAAGTCGTGATTCGATTCGTCCTTCTGCTGCAAATCGTTCAAAATGCTCTGGATTCGCTCGAGCTGACGCTTGCTTTCGGAGAAGAAAAGTATGCGGTAGTCTCTGTCTTTCAACGAGTTAATGGTGCTTTGCAGCATCTCGAAGTTCTTGTTGAACACAGGCTGAGTAGTGATGTTGAACTCCACAATCTCCTTCCCCACCGCATCGGAATATGTTTCAAACGTAACCGATTTAAAATCATCGAGTTGAGTCAATAGTTCATCGCTTTGCGCGAATAAAGTCTCAGGTGATTTCAGGTTCTCATTTTCTTCAGAATTTTCGTAAGCATCGACAGCTTTTTTGTACTCTGCATCGATTCTCTCTTTCAGAAAATCGGTCTCATCGAGCCACATAACCGTCTGATTCTGAAGATATTGGAATATCGTCTCACGTTCTTCCGAAAGGTTATGATCCTGAAGATTCGGCAACAAAACAATGCGTTGCAGCTTCTCAATCGAGAGCTGATCCACAGGGTTGAACGAGCGGATTGACTCCACTTCATCAAAATCGAAAACGATACGATACGGATAATCGTTAGCAAACGAAAACACATCGACTATGCCGCCACGAATCGCAAACTGACCCGGCTCAACCACAAAATCGACATGCTCGAAGTTGTATTCCAGCAAGGTGTCGGTGACGAAATCCATATCGACCTTCTCACCCACTGCAAGCTTTAAAGTATTCTTACTCAATATCTTACGAGTGACAATCTTCTCACTCAAAGCTTCAGGGTAAGAAACGATTATCGTCTTACGCTCAGATGTCGAAACCCTTTGCAGAACTTCGGTTCTCGACAAGATATAGGTGTTATCGGGCTTCTCGGGCTCATACGGACGCTTGTACGACGTCGGATAAAACAGAATCATCTTCTTGGCGTAGTCCTGTTCGCGCTCGCCGAAGATATTCTCGAGGTCGTTGTAGAAATAAGCCGCACTTTCTTTATCTGGACACACCACAAAATGCTGTCCGCCGAGCTTCTCAAACGCACTCGCAACAGCGAAAGCCTTCGCCGAACCGACTATTCCCTTGCAAAACACGTTTTTCTTATCATTAAGATAATCAACGAGTTGCAAGATGCGGGCGTCGTCTTTATAATATGAAATAGGGTTTTCCTTCACGGTGGCAAAAATACAAAAAAGCCATTAGCTATTAGCCATTAGCCATTAGATTTTTTCAACTTTTTTAATGCCATTTGCAGAAATGCGACCTACCACAGGGTACTGTTGAGCATTTCGAAAATGGCATTAAAAAAGTCGCGAATCTACCGACGGATGGCATCATCGTTTTTAAACGCCTGCATCCTTTTCAAATATATAATTCGATGGCGTCTTTCCGTACTTGCTCTTAAACGAGCGCAAAAATGTGGAGTATGAGTTGAAGCCTACCATAACGGCAATGTCCTCCATGGATTGCTGGCTTTCAGAGTTCTTGCTTTCCAGCATGATTTTGGCCTCTTCTAAGCGAAACTCATTTATGTACTCGTAGAAAGTCATATTGCGCTCTCGGTTGATGTAGTTGCTCATGTACTGTCGGTTTGTGCCCAACTGTTGCGCCAACTTCTGCAATGTCAGCGTGCTGTCGCGATAATATTGCTTTTCACGAATTATTTGTTCAATGTCTTTGGCAAACAAGGTCTTATAATAAGCGTCCACCGGCTCCTTTTCCACCTGATTTACCAAGACAAACACCTTCTGGGTGATGATTTTATGCATGACATACAGCACAAATGCTATGGAAATCAGGCAATAAACTGAGTCAAAAATCAAGCTGTAACCGCCTTCCTGCCCGTCGAACCAATCTTGCTGCGACAGACTGTCGGCATACCACAAAAGTTGGTAGACGAAAAACAATGTAACCACTATGTTACTCCAACGAAGATCGAAATACTCCAAGTTGCTCACATTGTTGTTAAGCATATCGGTGTATTTTTTGATGGAATACTGCAAATACACCATGATAATCAAGCAAGTTACCAAGGTGAAAATCTGCGTGGCAAGAAATATTTTAGGACTTCCGGTGATGGCAAACAACGCCATAGCTACGACATATGGGATTTCAACTATAAGCAGTTGCGACAATTTATAGCGATTGGGAAACACCAACGAGATGCCAAAAGCTATGTAGCCTCCCACAATCACATAGTCGAATAACAGAAACAGCGTATTGAGATAATCGGCACACGACAAATCGCCGCACGCCACCACCAGAAAATTGTTGAAAAATCCGATAGAGTGCAAAAACAACGTTATCGCGAAAACCTTTTGAAACTGGTAAGTGGAATGATGACGGAGCATATATATTCCGCACCCCAACAGGGCGAATTGCGCTATGCCCGAGACAAAGCAAAGCAATGCGATATACAACGACTCACTATTCATATTTGCAAAATTAAACTTTTTCACCATATTTTCCCCAAATTTTTATCGCCAGATCTTGTTTTTTACGTATTGCAACCTGATTTTTACGTATTAACAATTGCCCACCCCTTATTTTTACGCAACACAAACTGCATTTTTACACAACGAAAGGTCAATGAAATAAATAATCAGGAAATTTGTTAAACCGTAATTTAAGGAGAAAGCCGAAAATCCTGAACAGAGTAGGCATATTTATAAAGTTATTGTTATGGAATTAAAATCAGGTTACAAATTGGAGAATGGCGAGCAGCTCGTCATGGAAATCGAAGCTAACATGCGTGAGACCAGTTCAAATCCTTTGGCTATCTTGTGGGATGCCATCATGGGAATCTTTGAACTCATTTTAGGCTTCTCAAACAGAGGTTATTTGGTGATGACAAACAAACGTGTCGTCATGATTACCAAGTACAAAGCTTTCTTTGTCATCGAAAAAGGTTCCAC
>JAFYNO010000141.1 GCA_017549705.1 Bacteroidales bacterium
CGGATGGCGTATCACCGACCGAATCTCATGGACTATGGGTAAAGAGATAGTGTGGATGGGCGGCATCGAATACGACCTCGCCCCTATCGACGTATATTTCCACTCACATTTTTGGGATAACTTCAACTGCTACCGCTTCGGTACCAACCTCGAGTTTACCAGCAAAAACGGCAAGAATCTATACACTATTCAGGTCACCAACTCGCCTTTTGACAACAACGTCGTCTATAGCGGCTTATACAACTACAGCTTACACTGGCGTGGCACTTATGAGCATTTCATGACGTCGTGTTCAGTCAATATGTTTGAATACAAAAAAGGCTGTTTTCTAAATGTCATTGCACTTGGCACCACGTTTTCATTCGGCCCTGTCGAGGGTTACATCGATTATACTAATCGTGCCAACGGCGACCAAAATGGCTTTTTCTTCAAAGATTTCACAACAATCTGCCGTGTCGGATATAACCTCATGAACAAAAAAATGCAGTTGTTCGTCAAAGGAGGTTACGACGTCAACGACGCACAATATGTCACCACGCCGCCATCTCAAATCTATGACCCGTGTGTCCTGCCGGGAACAGATATCGCATTCTACGGCGGCGGCTTTGAATTCTATCCTCTAAAAGGTAAAAACGACATACGTGTGCATGGCTTCTTCGCCGTCAGCGACGTCCGCAAAAGTATGTTGCAAAGCGAAGGTTTACTGAGCATTAAAGAATCAAACTGCACCTCATATCAGGCCAATGTCGGCGTGACATGGAGACTAAAATACATCGACAAATAATACTTCATTATGAAAATAAGACAATGGCAATTTTTAAGTAAGCGTCGTCTCGAGGCAGGTATTTTCCTCCTCATCTTCGCTGTTTTCTTCGGATTCCTTGGCACTCGCATGGGCACAGCCAACATGCTGAACACCATCATGCAGACGGCATATCATCTCCTTTTGGAGACCGTCTTCTTCCTGATGGCGGTGTGCGTCATCTCTGGCGCTCTCGGCAAGCTGCTCGTCGAGTTCGGTGTGGTGCGACTCATCGAGTACATCCTTCGCCCTCTGATGAAGCCCATCTACAACCTTCCTGGTGTGGCTGCTCTCGGCGGAATCCTCACGTTTTTGTCAGATAACCCAGCCATCATCACACTCTCAAAAGACAAGCATTTCTCGCATTATTTCAAGAAATACCAGCTCACTTCGCTGACCAACTTCGGTACTGCATTCGGCATGGGCTTGGTGGTGATTTTCTATATGCTCGGTCTTGGTTTCCTCAAAGGAGCTTTGGTCGGCTTGCTCGGCGCCATCATCGGAAGTATAGTCTCCACAAGGCTTATGCAGCGTTTTACATTGAAAGCATATCCTGAGTTGAATGTCGAAGAAGAACCTGAAGGCGGCGATGAGCAGCAGATCTCATTTAAGTCGAAAGGTAACGCTTTCATGCGCTTCCTTGACGCCATCCTTGATGGCGGCAAGGAAGGAGTGGCCATCGGATTAGCTATCATCCCTGGTGTGCTCATCATCTCGACGATAGTGATGATGCTTACGTTTGGTCCGGCAGTAGGCGGCGAATACAGCGGTGTGGCATACGAAGGTGTGCCGGTTTTGCCTTATCTCGCTGGTAAAGTCGATTTCATCTTCGACTGGCTCTTTGGCTTCCAGAGTCCTGAGTTAGTAGCATTCCCAATCACCTCGCTTGGCGCCGTCGGCGCCGCGCTCGGTCTGCTCCCGAAGTTCATCGCAGAAGGCATCATCAACAACAACGCCATCGCAGTGTGCACAGCAATAGGCATGTGCTGGAGCGGATTCCTCAGCACCCACACCGCCATGCTCGACTCACTAGGTCACCGTGAACTCATCCCTAAGGCCATCGGCGCCCACACTATAGGCGGCCTGGTCGCAGGAATCTCAGCGCACTGGATCTACGTGCTGTTGGCATTCATTTTTTAAAAAATTGTAAAATTTTTACTATCTTTGTGACGTTATTTTAGAAAAATTTCGTCATGATTAATCGTGTTTTTAAGTTCGGTGGTGCGTCGGTTAAAGACGCTGATGCTGTCAGGAATCTCAAGCATATCCTTGAGAATGAAGACCGTAGCGACCTGTTGCTCGTCATCTCGGCAATGGGAAAGACCACAAACGGCATCGAGAAAGTCCTCAAGGAATTCCGTGACGCCGACGGCCATCTGCCGATAAGCGCTTTGAAAGACCTCATGGAATACCACGAGAACATCATGCTCGAACTTTTTAACGACAACACTGAACACCCTGTGTTTGAAGCTGTTACAAATCTCTTTTTGGACTTATACCTCAACCTTCAGGAGACTGGCTACGACTACGATTACCAGTACGACCAGACCATCAGCTTCGGCGAGATGCTGTCGACAACGATTATTTCAGCATATCTTAACGACAACGGCATTGCCAACAAACTTCTCGACGCGCGTCAATATATCATCACCGACCACACTTTCCGCGCCGCGAATGTCGATTTCGACGAGAGCCGCCTAAGGATTCAGAAACTACAGGAAGAACACGACGGCACGATGTACATCACGCAAGGTTTTATCGGCTCTTCGACAAAGCCAGTGGTGACAACCACCCTTGGTCGTGAAGGCTCCGACTACACTGGTGCCATCTTCGCCAACTTGCTTAATGCCAAAGAGTTATCCGTCTGGAAAGATGTCGATGGAGTGCGCAACGCCGACCCGAAACGTTTCGAGCACACCGAGAAGATTCCGCATCTCTCCTACTCCGAAGCCACCGAGTTGACGTTTTACGGTGCCACGGTGCTGCACCCGAAGACCACAAAGCCTCTGCAAAACAAGAACATCCCGCTGAAGGTTCGCTGTTTTCTCGATGCCTCGCTTGAGCCGACCATAGTTGACGGCACTGACGAGTTCATCAAATACATCCCGTCGTTCATAGTGAAAGATAATCAAACGCTTGTGACAATTCGTCCACGCGACTATTCGTTCATGAACGAGCAGAACCTCGGCATCCTTTTCGGCATGCTCAACGAGCTCAACATCCACGCCAACATGATTCAGACCTCGGCCTTGAACCTCTCCATCTGCTTCGACGAGAACGAACGTAAACTCACGCAGCTCATCGCCGCCCTCGAGCAGTCATTCATCATCCGCTACAATAACGGCCTGCAACTCTTCACCATCCGTCACTACAAAAACGGCATCGAAAAAGAATTCATCAAAGGAAAAGAGGTCTTTGTGGAACAAAGAAGTAGGAGCACGCTGCAATTGGTAATTAGTTAGAGACGCACGGCCGTGTGTCTGTACAAAATTTTGCGGTTATCAGTTGACTGATAATGAAATTTTTATTATTTTTGCGCAATGAAAAAATCATTATATATGGAATATACAGTTTTAATTCACAAAGATGAGAAAAGCGGTTGGTATAGTGGTAAATGCGTTCAAATACCTGCAGCAATGAGCCAAGGTAAAACTCTTGACGAACTCATGGAAAACATGAAAGACGCAATACATTTGGTATTGGAATGTTATCGGGATCAATTAAAAACCGAGTATTCTGGAGAACGAATCTTTTATAGAAAACTAGCAATGGCATGATATGAAACGAAACCTTTTACTGAAACATATTTTTGCAAACGGATGTACATTACTAAGAGAAGGCGGTCGCCACAGCGTTTTCATTAACAATAAAAACGGCAAAATGGCTGCAATCCCACGACATCCTGATATCAACGATTATTTAGCAAAAGAGATTTGTAAAGAATTGGATATTCCAAAGATTGGAAATAATTAGTTTTTCCAAAAATCTCAAAACTTTAGGGTTTTACCCATTGACATTTGGAAAATTTTGTTTAATATTGCATCGTGATTGACTGTCAAAACATTTCATGCCATGAAAAAATGCTTCATTTTATCGCTGTTGTTGATAATCATTAATGCAACATCGTTTTCTCAAGAGATTAAAATTGATAGCATTTCTTTAGTTTACGAATTTTCATATAACTCAATCTTTGAAGATTATACAATCATCTATTCCGAATCAAACGGATTAACTGTCCAAGGAGATTACAGGATGCGGAATAATCCTTACAAGCTCAGCTTTCCAAAATACAAAAAGAAGTTTCTTTCTGATATAAATGAGTTTTATATTGCTAAAACAACACCAACTATAGAAAAAAAGATTAATAGGAATGAGACCTGGGTTACAGACCATCCTTATTTTAGAATAGAATGTTTCTATAACAACAAAAAAGTATTATCTGAGCGAACGCCATTATCACATGAAAGCTACGATTTGATTTTTAATGAAAAATATGAAGATTTCATTGAATTAATAAAGAAAATGACTAGAAAATACGATAGAACAATCTACGATACAGATACGCTCAGGCAAAAATACTGGAGAACTTATTAAGATTATAAAAAAATTAGGACGCGGCTCGCCACGTCCCTACTTTAAACTTTCAACTTTAAAACTACTCTAAACTCTACACTCTCAACTCTAAACTATTCCGCCCAGTTCAAAATCTTTCTGAAATCGTAATCCGCCGGGTTTTCGACGAATTGTTTCGCTCCTTCGTAGTCGGCTGGAGTGATGTACTGCATGCAGTGGTTGAACACCAGTTTCGCCTTCTCGCCTTGCATGTTCACCAAACGCGGTTTCACCTTGCCGTTCTCGTCTTCGACATCTTTCAGATACAGCGGACTGACCTGGCCTTTCGGGTCGGCAGTGACCATGGCGCCAGTGATGCCCATATCGAACAGTTTCTTCACGCCGTAGCCGAGGATTGAACAATATTGCAAATCGAAAGCGCAAGGATCGACACAACGGATTTCGTAACCGACTTCAACCGGACGGCTCTTGATATTCAAGCCGAGAAGTTTCAAGCGCTGTTGCAGCAACATATTGAAAATGTGAGCCTTACTGACGTTGCCAAGCTCTGGATGGCCGTGCTCGTCGTATGTGAAGTTCACACCAGAATTCTGAATTTCCTCATCTGTCATGAAGTGGAAAACGCCTTCTGAAACGCTTGCCACACCGTAGTTGATACCCAACATCTTACGTTTGATCATTGAGCTGATGATGAGTCGCAAAATCTTGTCGAATGTGACCTCTGTCTTGTAGAACATCTCCGGAATGATGATCATCGGGTAATGGCAGGCATAGCCCATGCCGAATGCCAGATGACCTGCCTCACGTCCCATCGCCGACACCACAAACCAGTTGCCGCTGGTACGAGCGTCTTCGTAAACTGTCTGCAAAATCTTCACACCCGCTTCTTTTGCTGAATAATAACCGAAAGTCGGGCTGCCCTCGGGCAACGGAAGATCGTTGTCGATGGTCTTAGGCACGTGGATGTTCTGGACGTGTACGTTGTTCTTCATCAAGAACTTAGAGATACGGTTTGCCGTCGAAGCGGTGTCGTCGCCACCGATTGTCACGAGCAGGTTGACATCGTTTTTCACAAAGAAATCAATGTTAAACTCCTCGTCTTTCGGTTTGTAACGGCTCATCTGCAGTGCCGAGCCACCCATCTTCATAATCTGGTCGGCATAGAGGAAGTCGATGTCGACAGTCCTCGGGTTCGGTTTGAACAAGTTTTTATATCCTTCGTGGAGTCCGATCACGCGGAAACCGTCGCTTAAAAATGTCTTTGCCACAGTGCTCACCACCGTGTTGATGCCTGGTGCCGGACCGCCGCCGGCGAGAATAACAATTGATTTCATATTTAAAGAATTTTATCCTTGCAAAGGTACAAAAATACTTTTTAAATCAAACAAAAAATATTCGTTTTTCATACCGAAATTTTTATTATTTTTGCAGGTTTAAAGATAACACCCTTTTTTGATATGTATAGTTTCATTTCGGGAACCGTTGTTGAGAAGAATCCAACTTATGTAGTGCTTGATAATCAAGGCATTGGATATTTTATTAATATCTCCTTGAATACTTTCACAGCGATTGGCGAGCAGCAGCACGTAAAGCTGTTTGTGCATCTTGCAATCCGTGAAGACGCTCACACCCTGTATGGATTCTACACCGAAGCCGAGCGTGAGCTCTTCCTTCAGCTCATCACAGTGTCGGGAGTGGGATGCAACACAGCACGTCTGATTCTGTCGTCGATGACAGTCAACGAGGCTATAGATGCCATCGCTACAAACAACATCCGGATGATTCAGGGAGTGAAAGGCATCGGCGCCAAGACAGCCCAGCGCATCGTCGTCGACCTACACGACAAAGTCGGTAAACTTGAGACAGGCGGCGAAATTTCTCTTATCGGAAACAATACATTGAAAGATGAGGCGTTATCAGCATTAATGGTCTTGGGATTCAACAAGATGAGTATCGAAAAAGTGTTGGATAAATTACTGAAACAAATGGAGAACCCGTCGGTTGAAGACCTCATTAAAGAATCATTGAGATTGTTGTAAATTATGCTATTTGACAAAATAAAATACATCATAACATTATCGCTGCTTTGTCTGGGCATCAGCTCTTGGGCGCAGAACGGCATCACTCTGCAAGAGCCGTCGAACATCACACGAACCATCGAGTATGACCCTGTATCAGGACAATATATCTTCGTCAATAAGGTCGGTGACTTCACCATCAGCGACCCAGTTTATATGACGCAGGAGCAATACTCCGACTACGTGCAGCAGAAAGCCATCAAGGATTATTGGAAAGACCGTCGCGAGTCGTCGATGGGCAACAGCAACGGCAACTCACTGATTCCTCCAATCTACATTGGCGGTAAGGTGTTTGAAAAGATCTTCGGCAGCAACACCATCGACATCAAGTTGCAGGGTTCCGCCGACGTGACTTTCGGCATCAAATACCAGCGTCGCCGCGACCCGTCGCTCACCGTGGCACAGCAGCGCACCACCAACTTCGACTTCAACGAGAACATTCAGCTCAGCGCTTCCGCGAAAATAGGCGAACGCATCCAGTTTAAGATGAGCTATAACACCAAGACCCAGTTCTCATTCGAAAATAAATTCACTTTGAAATATGAAGGCGACGAAGACGATATCCTTCAACTCCTCGAAGCAGGTAACGTCAGCATGCCTCTGCAAAGCTCTTTAATCACTGGCACTCAATCACTTTTCGGTTTCAAGACAAAGCTGAAATTCGGTAAGACGACAGTCACCGCCATAGCATCATATCAGGAGAGTGAGACACAGAACATCTCCGTAAGCGGCGGTGCCCTGACACAAGAATTCAACCTCGAAGCCATTGACTATGAAGAGAACAGACACTTCTTCCTCAGCCAGTATTTCCGCGACCATTACGAAGAAGCCCTCGCCACACTGCCAACAGTGACCTCAAGCATCAACATCACCAAGATCGAGGTGTGGGTTACCAATACCAGTTCCAATTACGAAAACTGCCGTAACATCGTGGCGTTTACCGACTTAGGCGAAGGCAAGGAAGATTGGATCTACAACCACAACAAGGTGCATCCTGCATATGGAGCGACGTTCCCAGACAACAGCGCCAACGACCTCATCCAGAACATGGACACCACACAGATCCGTGATCTCAACACCGTGACATCATATCTCACCGGGTTAGGATACACTGCAGGCCGCGACTTCGATAAGATCCAGAAGGCAAGAAAGCTTAACGCCAACGAATATACCATCAACAGGAAGTTAGGTTTCATCACACTTAACATCACCTTAAACTCCAACCAGACCCTTGCCGTAGCATATCAATACACAGTCATCGGTCAAGACGGAGTGTTCCAAGTCGGTGAGTTCTCAGATCAAGGCATCCGCGAGCCGAACCTCTTGGTTGCCAAGATGTTGAAGAGCACCACCATCAACACCAAGATGCCGATGTGGAACCTCATGATGAAGAACGTGTACAACATCCGCGCATATCAGGTGTCGCCAACCAACTTCATGATGAACATCCTTTACCTCGGCAATGACAACGGTGTGGCGACAGGTTATTTTGCCGACGCTCCTGACGCCATCAGAGGCACCTCGCTGCTGAACCTCATGGGCATGGACCGTTTGAACACTCAAAACAACCCTGTAGAAGGCGGTGATGGACTGTTCGACTTTATCAACGGGGCTGCGACTAACGGAGGTACCATCAACGCGGCGACAGGACGAATCTACTTCACAGTGCTGGAGCCTTTCGGAAGTCAGATTAGAAACAAGATCTTCCCGAATAATCCAGAGCTGGCTGATAAATACGCCTACGACTCGTTGTACACTATGACGAAAGTCATGGCACAGCAATACACCGACAAGAACAAATACCGTTTGGAAGGCCGCTACACCTCATCGTCAGGAAGCGAGATCAACCTCAACGCGCTCAACGTGCAGCCTGGTTCTGTCAAGGTGACAGCAGGTGGCATCCCACTGGTGGAAAACGTCGATTATACCGTCGACTACACCCTCGGCCGCGTGACGATTCTTAACGAGGCATTGCTTAACTCAGGCACATCCATCAACGTGTCGCTGGAAAACAACACCGCGATGTCGACCATCCGCAAGACATTCCTCGGAGCACGCGTTGAACACGAAATCAACCCGACATTCATCATCGGAGGTACTATCCTCCACCTCAGCGAAAGAGCATATACGACGAAAGTCAACTACAACGACGAGCCTATCTCCAACACCATCTATGGCTTCGACATCAACTATCAGACTGAGTCACAATGGCTCACCGACGTCATCGACAAGTTGCCGCTTTATGAAGCAAAAGCCAAGTCGAGAATCACAGTGTCGGGAGAGTTCGCGAGATTCATCCAAGGCATCAACAAGAGTGCCGGACAGACAGGCACTTCGTACATCGATGACTTCGAAGGCGCCAAGTCGACCATCGACCTGCATCAGTGGAACTTCTGGCATCTGGCCAGCACTCCACAGAATCAGACTAACCTCTTCCCAGAAGGCAACTCAGTAGGTTTAGCCAATGGATATAACCGTGCCAAGTTGGCATGGTACACCATCGACCAGTCGGTGTTCTACGACAGATATGGCAACCTCTTGCCTCCAAACATCAACAACGACGAGCTGTCAGACCACCGCGTGCGTCAAGTGTTACTTACCGAGCTGTATCCTAAGAAAGATATTCAAGCAGGTACCTCGACAAACATGTCGATTCTCAACCTCGCATATTATCCAAACCAACGTGGTCCTTATAACTTCGACACCGACAACATCAACGATGACGGATCTTTCTCAAACCCTGAGAGACGTTGGGGCGGTATCATGCGCGCCATCGAGTCGTCGGACTTCAACTCCACCAACGTGGAATACATCGAGTTCTGGATGATGGACCCGTTCTATGAAGGCATGGATCAATCGAATGTCGGTCAGTTGTATTTCAACCTCGGTGATATCTCTGAAGACATTCTCCGTGATGGACGTAAGGCCTACGAGCACGGTTTGCCGACAACAGCCGTAGTCGAAAACGTCGACACCACAGTATGGGGTCGTGTGCCATCGCTACAAGCCCTCGTCAACGCATTCAACTCAGACCCAGCCTCACGTCCTTATCAGGATATAGGTTATGATGGTTTGAACGATGACGACGAGCGCTCATTCTTTGCCAACTTCCTTAACACCATGCGGTCAAAAGTCAGCAGCGAGGCGTTCAACCGACTCAATGCCGACCCTTCGTCCGATAACTATCATTATTTCAGAGGAAGCGATTACGACAGCAACCCTGTCTACAGCAGCATCCTTGAACGTTATAGAAACTACAACGGCAACGAAGGCAACTCACCTTCCGAGACGATGTACACTGAGTCATACACCACCAACAACAGCACCTTGCCTGATCAGGAAGATATCAACGGTGACAACACCTTGAGCGAGTCGGAGAATTACTATCAGTACGTCATCGAGCTCGACCCTGACAAGATGCATAAGAGCGGTCAAAACTTCATCTCCGACATCCGCAATGCCACTGTGCAGCTACCTAATGGTACGACACAGACCATCAAATGGTATCAGTTCCGCATTCCTATCCGCGAGCCTAACAGAGTTGTCGGTAACATCGAAGGATTCAACTCCATCAGGTTCATGAGGATGTTCCTCAAAGGCTTCAAGAGCGATATCGTGTTGCGTTTTGCCACACTCGACCTTGTGCGTGGCGAATGGCGAACATATACCAACGCCATCCAGGCACCTGGCGAATATCAGCCTGGCGACCAGACGAACCACACCGTGTTCGAGATGTCGGCCGTCAACCTTGAGGAAAACAGCGGCCGTAAGCCTGTGCCTTACTGCATCCCTCCAGGCATCGAGCAAGAGGTGTACACCGGCGCCACCTCAACAGTGCGCCAGAACGAACAAGCACTCCAGCTCGCCGTCAAGAACCTCGTCGATGGCGACGCAAGAGGCGTGTATAAGACAACAGAGTTCGACTTCCGATTCTATAAACATCTCAAGATGTTCGTACACGCCGAAAGCATGGATCCTGCAAATCTTGTAAGCGACTACGAGGTGACAGCATTCATCCGATTCGGCACCGACCTCACCGACAACTACTACGAATACGAGGTGCCATTGAAGATGACGAAGATAGACGGCTCCGTCTCATCACTCGACGAATATGCCATCTGGCCGGAAGAGAACAACTTCGACATCAATTTCGACAAAGTGGTTAACGTCAAGGCTAACCGTAACACAGCTATCGCCAACGGCAACCAGAATATAAAAGTCAACAGACTATACAGCGAGCGTGACGGTAAAAACACCATCAAAGTGCTCGGTAACCCTACCATCAGCGAGGTGCGCTCCATGATGATAGGTGTCAGAAATCCGAAGAAAGACGATGAGGTGTCGCAAGACAAGAGCGTCATAGTATGGATCAATGAGTTGAGAATGACTGACCTCAGCAGTAACGGCGGTTACGCTGCGACAGGCCGCATCGAGGCGACACTCTCCGACCTCGGCCGTGTGGCAGTGGCAGGATCATACAAGTCGGCAGGATTCGGATCTCTCGAGACCAAGATCACCGACAACGAGATGATGGCACACTCTACCTATAGCGTCTCCACCGATATCGACTTCGGTAAGTTCATGGCGCCAGAAAAGACAGGTATCACAGTGCCTGTCCACTTCGACCACAGCAACACCACCATCACGCCTGAGTACAACCCTCTCGACCCAGACATCAAATACAAGAGAGCACTCTCGGACCTCAACGAAAGAGGCCGTGACTCACTCAACGCCTTGGCACGTGACGTCACCACACAGACGAGCTTCAACATCACCAATCTGCGTAAAAACCGCGTCGGACAGAAGAAACCACACGTCTGGGATGTCGAAAACTTCAACGCATCATACGCATATACCAGTCAGGAACAAACCAACCCTGACATGGAATACAACCGTCAGAAGACCTACCGCGGAGGCATAGGATACACCTACACCACCGGCGCAAAGCCATGGACACCATTCGCTCAAAAGAAATGGGCGACATCATCGTACATGCAGCTATTCAAAGACTTCAACCTCTATTATCTGCCGAAGAGCTTCTCCTTCAACACGGAGATGTACCGTCAGACCCACGCCCAGAAGATGCGTAACAAGTCATCAGGACTCATTCTCACCAAGGAGACAGTGGCAAAGAGCTGGGACTGGTCACGTAACTACGACTTCCGTTATGACATAACGAAGAACCTCAACTTCACGTATACCGCACAGTCGCAGGCATATATCTACGAGCCTACCGGCAACCCTGACCGCGGCACCGACGAATGGAAAGCTAACCGCGACACCATCAAAGACGAACTGATGAAGTTCGGTTCCATCTCACGTTTCAACCAGACTGTGAAGGCGAGCTACACAATACCTATTAATAAGTTCCCGTTCTGCGACTGGCTCGGCTCGACAGTGAGCTACACCGGCAACTACCGCTGGATCGCCAGCTCACGCTCCACGCAGAAACGTCTCGGCAACACCATCGAGAACGACAACGCTATACAGTTTACGGCCACAGCCGATCTCACAAAACTATACAACAAATCGACGTATCTCAAGGAGTTGACAGCCACAAAACGTAACAACAACAGCCGAGGCAGACTCGCTAACTTAGACGGCAAGAAGACTGACAGCGTCGCAAAGAAAAAAGACGTCAACATAGGTAAAGCTATTGTCGACAACGCTGTGCGTATCCTCATCAGTGTCAAGAAAGTGACGTTTACCTACAGTCAGAACAACGGCGTCGGACTCCCAGGATTCATGCATGAGCCAAGCTATTTCGGCATGAGCAATGCTAACGCGCCAGGCTTCGGTTTCGTACTCGGTCAAAACAACGACGTCCTCAACACCGCCATCAACAAAGGATGGCTGAGTACCGACTCGACATTCAACCAGCCGTATACCGAACGCCACACCGACCAATATAATTATAAGGTACAGATGGAGCCGTTCAGCGACTTCAAGATCGAGGTGTCGGGCACACGCAACTACGCCAAGAACTTCCAGGAGTACTTCCGTGCCGACGACATGGGTATCTTCCAGTTCTTCACCCCGACGACGGGCGGCAACTACAGCATCTCATATCTCATGGCGGGCACTACTTTCGTCGACGGCGACAAGCTGTTTGACAACCTGTGCAAGTACCGCCTCGAGATAGCCGAGCGACTGGCACATCAGAACAGCGCATGGGAAGCTATGGGCGAGCCATATGTCGATGATGAAGTAGGACACGCTAAATTCCCATTAGGTTACACAGCCTCGTCGCAGGAAGTCCTCACCTACGCCTTCCTCGCGTCTTACAGCGGCTCAAGCCCAGGCAGCGTGTCACTGTCACTGTTCAAGAAGTTCGCTCTGCCAAACTGGACAATCAACTTCACTGGTCTGACAAAGATTCCGGCTCTGAAGAAGATCTTCAAAACCATCAACGTGTCGCATTCATATAAGTCGAGCTTCACGATATCGTCATGGGCTAACAACATCAACTATGACGCGACAAATCAGATGGCTTTATTCACCGGCACCAATACCAAGATTCCGGAATACGACATCACACAGATTCTCATCAGTGAGCAATATTCGCCACTCATCGGTATCGCTATGACATTCCAAAACACCCTCGCGCCTTCTATCGAATATAAGAAGTCGAGAACGGTGACATTGGGCTTCAGCAACAACCAGATCACCGAAGTTCAGGGACGCGAGATCGTCATCGGATTAGGATACACCTTTAAAGACCTTGGTTTCAGTTTCTCGATGTTAGATGGAAAGAACGCCAAAAAGGTCAGCAACGACCTCAAGGTGAAGCTTGACATCGGATTCAGAAGAGATAAGACCACGTTGAGAAGCATCGACGAGCAGCACAGCCAGATCTCATCCGGACAGGATAAAATCAACGTTTATCTCACCGGCGACTATACGCTCAGCCAGCGTCTCACAACACAAGTATTCTTCAAATACGACATGACTAACCCGTTCATTGCCAATGCCTACAAGACCACCAACATCTTCGCCGGCATCACTGCACGCTTCAGTCTGACGCAATAAAAAATATTTTTTGAATAATTAATTTTGATGCAAATAAAATTGTATTTTTGCGGTGTTAATTTAATGTAAAATCAATTTCAAATTAAAGATATGAATATTCCTACAAACTTAAAGTACACTAAGGATCACGAATGGATCCGTTTAGAAGGCGACAACGCATACGTTGGTATCACTGACTATGCACAACATGAACTTGGCGACATCGTTTTCGTTGATGTTGACACATTAGACGAGACACTCGACGCTGAAGAGACTTTCGGAACTATCGAGGCAGTGAAGACATCATCAGAGATGTTCATGCCAGTTGGTGGTAAAGTCGTCGAATTCAACGAGGCTCTTGCCGACGCTCCTGAAAAGGTCAACAGCGACCCATACGGCGAAGGCTGGATCATCAAAGTCGAAGTCACCAATGCAGCCGAGATGGACAACCTCCTCGACGCAGAAGGTTACAAAGCCCTCATCGGATAATCTTTGGAACGTCTGACAAGACATATTTACCCCGGTCTGCTATGCGGAATCATCATCATGATACTCTGCGGCTTACCGGGGTCTTATTTTCCTAAAGTCAGAACATTTTGGGAATGGCTAGGACCCGACAAAGTAGTACATCTGCTCATGTTCGGCACCTTCGCCTTCTTAGTGATTTTTGGCTATAGGAAAGAGTATTGCACCCGCGACAAAAATTATCGCATCAGACTGCAAGTCATAACGATTTTAATATCAATGGCTTACGGCGCCATAACAGAAGCCCTGCAACTATATCTATTCAAAGGAAGATATGGCAATATCTATGACTTCTGCGCAGATGTAATCGGCTGTGTATTAGGCGTTTTCATTTTTAGAATCATCTTCCGAAAAAAAATATTAAAAAATTAGTTCCGTATTCAATAATTTTTGCTAACTTCGCAGCGTTATTTGAATAAGAATAAAATTTACAATTATGGAAATAAAAAAATCACAAAAAGCAGATCTCGATGGTAAGAAATTAACGTTCACCCTCGTCGGATTAGTCGTTGCTTTATTTGTTGTTTGGCGTGTTTTCGAATACAAGAGCTATGACAAACAGAATCTCGACACCTTCGCAAGACAGGTTGAAGTCATTGAGGAAGAAATGGTCGAAATCACCAAACAGGAACAGCCTAAACCACAGGTGCAGGCTCCTAAACCTCAGGTGACACAGATTCAGGTTGTGGAAGACGATGTCGAAGTCGAAGATATCGATATCAACGCTGAAGTCGACCAGGACGAAGTCATCGAAGAATACGTTTATGAAGCTCCTGAAATCGAAGAAGAAGAGATTCAAGAAGCCGAGGTGTTTAAGGTAGTAGAAGAAATGCCTGAATTCCCTGGCGGTACAGCAAAACTTCTCGAATATATCCAGAAGAACATGAAATACCCTATGATGGCTCGTGAAAGTGACATCCAAGGTAAGGTATACGTTCAGTTCGTTGTCGAACCAGACGGCTCAATCTCAAACGTGCAGGTGCTCCGTGGTATCGGCGGTGGCTGCGACGAAGAAGCTGTCCGCGTCGTGCAAAGCATGCCTAAATTCAAACCTGGTAAACAACGTGGAGCCCCAGTGCGCGTACAGTACATGGTGCCTATCGTGTTCAAACTCCAGTAGTGGATACAAAAAAATATAAACTTAAGATATTCGGCAACAAGGAGCTACCAAGCTACTTGTTGGAAAAAAATAACGTGGTGAGGATGATACTCTTCACCACTGTTTATTCTTTGGTGTTCATAAACATATTCAGACCTTTCAATTCCGAGACCTGGATCCCACACATCAGCAGCACCAACTACCTCATGTACTCGTCACTCATGGTGCTCATCGGCATGGTTGTAGTATCACTCAGCCGCCTCATCATGAACATCGTGGTAAAAAAAGTACAACTCACCTACCCCGACTACATCATCTGGCTCGTCAGCGACGCCGTGATACTCTCGATTTTCTATGTCTTCGTAGCTTATAAAGTAGGCTTCGTCGATAACTTCCTCAATGACAACCCCGAGATGACGACATGGGAAGCCATCTTCACCATCTTCAGAAAATCCACAGCAAACACCGTGTGGATGCTGCTTATCCCATACACAGTGTCACTGCTCTTCCTCGACAACCAATATCTTAAAAACAGATTAAAAGAAATCGGCAACAGAGCGCCTGAAAGCAACATCATACACATTAAAGATGAAAAAGGCGAGATACGTCTTTCCATCAACGTAGAAAACATCCTCTATGCTGAGTCGTCGGATAACTATGTGACTATCAAATACATCAACAACGACAAAATCGTTGATTATCTGCTTCGCACCAACCTCAAAAAACTCTCCGATGACCTGCGCGACACCCCAATACAACGCTGTCACCGCTCGTTTATGATAAACCTTCTTCACGTCACCTCGCTGAAAAAAGACCAGACCGAGTTTATCATACAATTCGACACCACTAGTATCAAGGACATCACCGTGTCGAAGACATATCAGGAGGCTATCATGGATGCCTTCATGAAATACCAGAAATAGCTTGAAAAAGTTAATCGTCATATTGCTTTTACTTGGCTTTTCCTTGACGGAGATGTGCGCCCAAATCAACCACAAGCACTACGTCTTGATAGGAAAACTTGAGCTTTCGAAGGAAAACTATTCCGAAGCCATAAAGAATTTTAACATTGCCATCATAGCGAAGCCCAACGACTTCGAGGCATATTTCCTTCGCGGTATTGCCAAATACAGCTTAAGCGACTACAGCGGCGCCGTCGACGACTTCACCAGGACATTGGAGATACACCCATTATATGTGCGCGCCTACCATTATCGTGGCGTCGCCAACGACCGTCTTGCCAACTATGCCGATGCCATGGCCGACTACAAACGCGCCATCAGTCTTGACCCATTCAGCGAGGAACTTCACATCGCTTCAGGCTCCACCCTGATGCATCTCAAAGATTACACCAACGCCATCGCGGAGCTCGACACCGCCTTGATTATCAATCCGGAAAATGCTAACGCCTATATCTCGAGAGGCATCGCCAAACGTTATCTCGATGACCTCGACGGAGCACTCGCCGACATGAACAGCGCCGTGTACAACGACTTCTTCAACATCGAGGCAGTGGCACGCCGCGGCATGATAGAACTCGAACGCGAAGACTACGAAGCGGCGATGTCAGACTTCAACAACGCGCTGCATATGGACAAGGACAACCCGCTCATCTATTTCAACAGAGCCGTTGCCTACCTGCACCTGGGCGACACCGCCGCGGCACTGCGAGACTACGAGAAAGTCAATAACCTCGACCAACGTAACGCCCTCACCTACTTCAATCGCGCCATTATATACTCTATCAAAAACGAATACGACGTCGCACTCGCCCTATATAATAAGGTGATTGAGATAAATCCACAAAACATCTACGGATACTTCAACAGAGGAATCCTCTTTTATAAGATGAAAGACTGGGATGCCGCCGAAGCCGACTTCACCAAAGTCATCGAACTGTTCCCTGATTTCATCGACGCATGGGTAAACAGAGCCGTGGTAAAGTTTGAGAAAAACGATATCAAAGGCGCCGAACAAGACCAATGGCATGCTAAACAAATCATGGCATTCGTGAGCGAAGACCCTTCTAATGTCGACTCGCTCTTCGCTCATTATTCGAAGATGGATTACAACAAGATTATCAACTTCGAATCCGACTTTGTGGACGGCAACCGACAGAAGACTCTCATACAATTTTCCGACATCGACATCAGGCCACGCGAGAGCTTCATCGTCAGCATCACCGACAATGAACACTACTACCTTGACGCGACGCTCAGCCAGATAAAGATGGCTTACATAATAAACGACTTGTTTGACCCGAAGCATAGCTCACTGATAAACGACTCTATTGTCGACTCGTTTGAAAATCAAAATATTAGAACCTTTGTCAACGGCATATATAACTTCGAGATTTACAACTATCAGCGAGGCGAGGCATTGTTCACTTCGCTCCTCGACGACCCGGTTTTAGGCGTATACGCCGGCATCAATCTATCAGTGCTGCAAAAAGCCAAGGCTGAGATTACGGTGAATGACAAAAACTACGAAAACTCCATATCCATCACACCGAAAAAAGTCACCGAGAGCTTCTCTCAGCAACAAGAAAAGCCTGATTATCAGCAGTCATTGGCAACGATAGTCAATGTCTTGAGCAAAAACAAAAGAAACCCATACGTGTGGTACAACATGGGCAACATCCATCTTCAGATGCAGGAGTTTGAGAAGGCTGTCGATGACTACACCAAGGCGATACAATACGAGAGGAACCTTGCGGAGGCATATTACAACCGTGCGTTGACGTTGTTGTATCTCAACAATAAGGCACAGGCTATCAAGGACTTAAGCAAAGCTGGAGAGCTCGGCATCCAGGAAGCCTACGTCGTGATGAAACGTTTCTCGGAATAATCAGTTAATCAATTCCAGTTCCTGAACTTTATCGAACTTATGGTGGACGCCATAGTCGTCTTCATATTCCATGAGATCCATCTCGAGGACTTTCATGTTATATGCCTTCGGGATCACGCCACCGATTTCCATGTGATAGAAATGAGTAAATCTGTCGCCTTCCAGCGTCCAGTCGATCTCTGTGCCTTCGTCCTCCATCACGTCGTCGGCGAGGTCCCAGGTGACAGCGGTGCCGTCTTCGCTATAGCGGTAGTACAGCTCGTCCTCTTTCCAAAGTCCTGGCAGGAGGTCGGCATCAAACTCGATATCGTGGAACACTTCAGGTTCTTCCACTTCAGGCATGTAGTATTTCTTATAATCGTGGAACCAGATGAAATATACTGCGCATGCAATAGCTAGCACAGCTAAAATGATAAGGATTATCGTCCAAACTTTTTTCTTCATAGTTTTATATTTATTGTCATTCCGAGCTTGTCGAGGAATCTACACCATTCAAATGCAGTAGATTTCTCCACTTCGGTCGAAATGACGGTGTTATTTTTTCAATTTTATGACTTTTGGTGTCACACCTTTGTACTGCGGCATTGCCATTCCGATGCCGGCGTTGATGTATGTAGGGTCGCACACGTAATATTTCTTGCCGCCATACACGAATCCGTCGCCGTTGACATTCACGTCGTCGCCAAAATACACTGCCGTGGCGACATGTCCTTCGTATTGAAGTCCAATGACTTGAGCGTTGGTGTATTTCTGCACCAGCCAGGCGAAGAGCGCGGAGCGGTCTTCGCAGTCGCAATAAGGATATCCTATAACTTCTTCAGGATAGAAATACTTCTCATAGCCAAACTGTTCCTCATCAGTCTTATAGTCGAAGCCCGTCTGCACGAAATGCAGCAGCATCGAGATGAACTGTGTAGGTGTATATTCCGACTTCATCTCAGTAAATGTCTTATGCAATACCTGTTGTGCCTCGATAGACACCGGCGACACGAAATAAATCGGGAACACCGTCATCGGGACGTCGTCGAGATAAGCCATGTGTGCGTTGTTGTAAGGCAGTGATATCTCTTTATTTTTCGTCAACTTGACGGTTCTCACCACGTCGCAGTTACCCATGTTCAGAATCTTCTTAAAGTCGAGGTTCATCTGTTTCTTTTGAGCATCCTGCTGGCAGAAGTCGTAAGAATACACAGGCTCTTTAGCTTTGCCACCGCCATACACGCAATAATATTTCACTTTCTTGCCGTTCTCGTCATCTACAAAACGGAAGAAGGTGTAGGAATACACCTGTTTGCTATTGTCGAGCGCAATGAGAAGCGTAAGGTTTCCCGACTCCTTACCGCGTGCGATACGTGTCTTAAAATTACCTTCGTTACGCAGCATATAGAAGCAGAACAACACGCGGTCGTTGACGTTCTCGAACATTCTTTCCGACAAGGTGCGCAGGAGGCAGAAATAGCCCCATTCGTTGAGTCCGAAGCCTTTCACCACGAGGTCAAGCTGACTCCAAAGCTCAGCGGTTTCCTCACGGCATTTGGCTATCTTCGAGAAATAATCAGCGACGGCTTTCTCTTCCACGTTGGCACTTCTGATCTTCAGCTTAGGGTCGACGTGTACCGGAATCTGTCTGCCGTAGAAATTCAGCAAGATATTGCTGCCGTTGTCGATGGCGAGTTTTTTCGATTTGTCGAAATCTTTTGTCGGCAGTTCGACAGCGCCGTCAGCCTCTATGCGGCTCCTCACCTCATAGCTGTTGGTATTATCATTGTCGTACGCCACCGCGAGGGCATGCGTCACCTTCGGCAGTTCCTCTTCGCTTGAATATGAGATGATATTTGATTCGATTTTTGATTCTTCGTTAGTGTTTTCTGCCACTGGAGCTTTCTCTATCTTTGGCTTCGACATCTCGAGACGGTCTTTCTTGAACTCCTCAAAAAGCGCCCATTGTTTTGCCACGAAATCGGCAAATTCGGCGTTCATTTTGTCGACATAATCCTGATACTCCTGCTGTTTTGTTGCTATTCCCTGCTGATAATTCTGCTGTTTTGCCTTCATTTGCTCCTGCTGCTGCTTGAGATACTTCTGATAAGCCTCATCATCTTGTGCAAACGCGCCAAAAGCCAATGTCACAAGGGTTATCGCAAATAGAATTTTTTTCATATATTTTTTTAAATTTATTTTTGCAAAAATAATAATTTTTTTTAGAAAAAGCACTATCTTTGCAAAAATTTCGGCCAATATGTCTTATAAAGATATTTTAAAGAAAGTCACTAACAAATATGTGCTCGCGACGCTCATCTTCGCGGCAGTTATTGTGTTTTTCGATCAGTATAATATCTTTGAGCAAGGCCGAAGCTATCGCAAGCTTCGCAAGGTAAAAAAGCAGGTTGAATATTACGACAACGAGATTGAAAAGCAAGAGCAAACGCTCCGCGATTTGAAGAAAGACTCAGCTTTGCTTGAGAAAGTGGCTCGTGAACAACATAAGATGAAACGCGACGACGAAGTCATATATATCTTGGACAAAAAAGAATAACAATAACAATCTAAATTTAAAAAAATGAAAAAGTACTTTTTAGCAATCGGTCTCGTAGCATTTTTGATGACATCATGCTGCGACAAACAGGAAAACAATGAAGTTAAAGAATGCTGCAAAGACAAGCACGAGCAGTGCGACAAGCATCATGAATGCAACCATCAGCAGGCTCCATGCCCAGAGATGATGGCTCACATCGACATGATGATCAACGCTTTGGCAAACTGGAATGACCTTGACGAAGCACAGCGTGCCGACCTCATCGAAATGGCGAAGAAACACGTCGAGATGACAGAAGCCATGAAAGCTGAATGCCAGAAACACGAAGGTTGCAAGCACGAGTGCAAACACGAAGAAGGTCACAAATGCGATGGCAATCACGAAGGTTGCAAAAAGCATGAAGGCTGCAAGCACGAAGAAGGTCACAAATGCGAAGGCAATCACGAAGGTTGCAAGCATGAGTGCAAACATGACAAGAAATAATTTCATTTAAAACTATAGATAAAAAATATGGCAGAAAAAAAGTTTATGACATGCGACGGTAACCAGGCTGCGGCCCATGTTGCCTACATGTTTAGCGAAGTTGCCGCCATTTATCCTATCACCCCGTCATCACCAATGGCAGAGTATATCGACGAATGGGCAGCAAAAGGTCAGAAAAATATTTTTGGCGACACAGTGAAAGTCGTTGAGATGCAGTCAGAGGCAGGTGCTGCAGGCGCAGTGCACGGCTCATTGCAGGCTGGTGCTTTGACCACCACCTACACAGCATCACAGGGCTTATTGC
>JAFYNO010000019.1 GCA_017549705.1 Bacteroidales bacterium
CTACATCGATGATATAACCTTAGGAGCCGAACACGAAGCAGGCGAATGGGCTGATGTCGCAACCAATGTAACAGAGACCTCGTACACATTGACAGGCCTCACCGCTGGCACCAAGTACGATGTCCGCGTGAAAGGCAACTGCGATCCTGAAGGCGAATACAGCAACATCATCAGCTTCACCACATTATCTGAAACAATAATCACTGATCCAGAAGAGATGACAAACATCGCCGCAACAGAATGCGTCATCGTTAAAGACGGCGGCGTCCTCACTCTTACTGGTACAAACAGCGGTAATGCCAACAACCTCATCATCGAAGAAGGTGGCCAGGTTATCCATAACAGTGCAGTACAAGCTACTCTCAAGAAAGACATCACCGCATCTCCATCATGGGGTTCAAAAGACGCTGTGAGTGGCTGGTATCTGATCGCTTCTCCTGTGGCAGACCTCCCTGTAGGTTGTGCTACAACCGGCGATTATGACTTCTATAAATATGATGAAGAACATACACAATGGCTCAACCAGAAAGTCGGTGCAAACAACATCACTAACTTCGAACAAGGTATCGGTTACCTCTACGCTAACAAAGAAACGACAACCATCGATTACTTGGGCTCATTGGTTGGAACCAACACAACAGTCACAAAGGCCCTAAGCTATGCAAATACCAACGATGACCAGAAAGGATTCAACCTCATGGGTAATCCATTCTCATGCAACATCACCGGCAACGTCACAATTGGCGTTGCGGCATTAACAACGTATTATTCTGTTGAAGGCGGTAACGAATTGACAGCGAAGACTCTTGATGCCGAGCATCCTATCAAACCTGGTCAGGGATTCATGGTTCAGGCGACAGCTGAAAACCAAGACCTCGTGTTCAACCCAACAGCTAAATCACGCAACGAGAACACCGGTTACATCAGCATCAAGGCAGGTAACAAAGAGTTTACCGACAACGCTTTCATCCAGATTGCTAACGGTAACACCTTGCGCAAGATGACACTCTCCGACAACAGCTCGATAGTCTACGTCATGAACGGCGGCAAAGACTACGCAGCTGCTAGAATCGACGCTCTCGAAGGCTCGATGCCTGTGTGCTTCAAGGCTAACAAACTTGGCTCATACACCATCACCATCGAAGCTAAGGATATCAAGACAGATTATCTGCATCTCATCGACAACTTCTCTCACGAAGACATCGACCTGCTCCTTGAACCGAGCTACACATTCATCGCAAGCGACGGCGACAACGCCTCGCGCTTCACCCTCGTATTCAGAGCAGAAGGCAGCACCGTCACATCAGCTGACATCTTCGCTTACCAGAACGGCAGCGACATCGTCGTCAACGGAAACGGCGAGCTGCAGGTGTTCGACGTGATGGGACGCTTGATTGCAACTCAACACATCAACGGCGTTGAGACAGTCAACGTCAACGCAAACGGTGTTTATATTTTTAAATTGAATGAAAAGACACAGAAGATTGTTGTAAGATAATGAGATTCCTCCCTTCGGTCGGAATGACAAGGACGCTTGATTTCCAAAGACCGTTGTCATTCCGAACCCCGAAGGGGTGAGGAAACTCAAACTAATAAAGCTGTAAATAATTAAAATTGAAATACTATGAAAAAGATATTATTAGCAATAGCATTGGTTATTACGATGAGCTTCGGAGCTAAGGCTCAGTTCTTCGGAATGTCGGACGGTTTCTTCAACGACTGGGGAGCGAGTGACGCCATCCGCTCAACAGGATTCCTTCCGTTGCTGCCAGCAGTACACGGCGATCTCAACGACCAGTCGGCAGCACCACTGGGCAGCGGATTGTTTATCCTCGGCGCATTGGGCGCTGGATACGCAGTAGCAAGACGTCGTAAGAAATAACCCTCAACACGTCATTTCGACTGAAGCGAAGCGGAATGGAGAAATCTCAGACATTTGATTTCGATAATTCATTTGTCGGAGATTTCTCGACTCCCTTCGGTCGCTCGAAATGACTGGGTTGTTTATTCCTTAAACAATTCAGAATGAGATCCTAATCGTAGGTTTTCATTCTTTTTCGTTTAGAATTTCATTGACCATTTCTTTAACATCAGAATATATTTTATTTCTGTTGTTCCCCGATAGTGCCTCTTCAATAGCAGATTTTGTATCATCATTAGGCTCGTGATAAACAACATCAAGAAGAACACTCTCAACATAATTGTTAAGTGTTCTATTAGCCTTAGCAGCATTTTGTTTCAGTTTCTCAATAAGGTCAGTCCTGAGACGAAAAGATGTCGGTTGTCTTAAAACTGTTGTTTCCATAACTGTATTTTTTTGTATTACTTTCAATTGCAAAAGTAATATATTTTTTAAATAGTATGGTCTTTTTTTTAAAATTAATTTGGACGGGGTTAGTGCGAAGCAGCACGGCTCTTGTTGACGAGGATAACACCTGTAAAGACAAGAACTGCAGCGAGCACCTTCTGCCAGGTGAAGCGGTCCATGCCGGTGGCTATTCCCATCACGGTGGCGATGAGCGGCTGAACATATCCGTAAAGGCTGATGACAGTCGGGCGAAGCACCTTCTGCCCTACCGGGATTAAGAAATAGGCGACGAAGGTGGAAAAGAGAATCACAAAACCAAGTTCGAGAAGGTATCTCGTAGGCATAGCCGCCATATTGAGACCAACCAACTCCTTGATATCGAAAGGGATAGCGACGATGGCCGAGAAGAGAAACATCCACTTCATGAAAGTCACCACGCTGTATTTTGTGATGAGCGGACGGAAAGCTCCGAGATACATAGCAAAAAAGATGCAGTTGCCAATCATATAGACGATGCCCATGGGTTGCGTCTCGGTGACACCGCCACTCTCCACTCGTACTGTGTTTAAAATCAAGAAGATAACACCGATAAAACTCAACGCCACACCTCCTGCTTTCTTCAAAGTGATAGGCTCTTTCAACACTATTGCCGCAATGAACATGGTGAAGATAGGCGTTAACGGAGTTAAGATGCTGGTGTCGAAAGGAGTGGTCATGGTGCTCGCCTTCAAGAACGACCATTGGGTAAGGAACAGACCGAGCATCGAGGCAAGAAAAATCTTCGGGAAGTCTTTTAAATCGACTTTTTCTTTAGGCAAAAAAAGTGATGTCAGCCAGAAAAGAGCAGCAGCACCTGCCACACGGAAACATAACAACCCCATCGGAGAGATAAGCGCCAGAGTGGACAAATCTCTGCAAATGATGATGTTAAAGCCAAAAATCGTGTATGCGAAGAAGGCTGAAATATGACCAAAAGACTTTTTCATAGCGGGCGCAAAATTACAAATTAAATTGTATCTTTGCAGTCCGAAAAATTTAAAATATAGATATATGAGTAGAAAAGAAACTCCGGTCCTACTTCTGACCGGTTATCTCGGAAGCGGAAAGACAACTTTGGTAAACCATATCCTTTCGAATAAGAAAGGCATCAAATTCGCAGTGATAGTCAATGATATAGGCGAGGTGAACATCGACGCTGACCTCATCCAGAAAGGCGGAGTTGTAGGCAAGAAAGACGAGAGCCTCGTGGCGTTGCAGAACGGCTGTATCTGCTGCACGCTGAAGATGGATCTCATCGAGCAGCTCAACGACATCATGAAGATGGACCGTTTCGACTATATCGTCATCGAAGCAAGCGGTATCTGCGAGCCTGAACCGATTGCGCGCACCATCGCCGGCATCCCTCAGATGGGCAAACAATATACTCAGTTCGGCACCCCACGCCTCGACTGCATAGTGACAGTAGTCGACGCTCTGCGAATGAAAGACGAGTTCGCATGCGGCGACAGTCTCAAGAACGAAAACATCGACGAAGACGACATCGAAAATCTCGTCATAGAGCAGATCGAGTTCTGCAACATGGTTATATTAAATAAGGTGTCGGAAGTGGCGCCTAAAGACCTCGAGCGCATCCGCCAGATCGTGAAGAACCTCTCCCCTGACGCCGAAATCCTTGAATGCGACTACGCAAACATCGATTTGGACAGGATTATCGACACATACATGTTCGATTATAACACCGTTTCAGGTAGCGCCGGCTGGATTAAGATTATTGAAGGTTCTTCCGTCATTTCGACCGAAGCGGAGCGTAGTGGAGAAATCTCCGACAATCATGACGAACATCATCATGAACATGAAGACCATGATCATCACCATCATCACGATCATGATGAGGAGGAAGGCGAGGCTGAGGAATACGGCATCGGCACATATGTTTACTTCAACCGCCGTCCTTTCGACACTTTGAAGTTCAACGATTATGTGCTGAACAGCTGGCCAAAGAACATCATCCGCTGCAAGGGATTGTGCTATTTTGCTGATAATCAGGATATGTCGTATATCTTCGAGACAGCAGGCAAGCAGAAGAAACTCAGCGAAGCCGGTTATTGGTTTGCGACAGCCTCGAAAGAAGAGCTACAGCAGTTCATCGAGCGCGACCCGAGCATCCTTAAGGATTGGGATGAGGAGTACGGCGACCGCATGGAAAAGATAGTGTTTATTGGACAAAAGCTGGATAAAGAGGCGATTAAACGCGAATTGGATAAATGTTTGTTTTAATGAGATTCTTTGATTGCAAACGGCAAAGCTAACAAAAACGTCAATGCGTCGGCGATAGCCTGTGTCATCTCCACGCCTTGAAGGCCGATGAAGAGAGGCAGAATCATGATGGTTGGGATGAAGAAGATGCCTTGTCGTCCCATTGACAACAGAGTGGCTATCAACGTTTTACGGGTGGTTTGATACATCATGTTTGTGACAGTGCTAACCCCGATAAGAGGGAACGAGAGGCACTGCCACCGAAGCACCCTTGTACCTATTTTTATGAGTTCAGCATCTTCGCTGCGGAAAAATCTCACGATATCGGGCGCAAAGATGGCAAAGGTTATCGAGATGACTATCAGCACTATAGTGGCGAGTTCGGTCGTGAAGATGTATGATTTCCGCACTCGTTCATGGAGACC
>JAFYNO010000142.1 GCA_017549705.1 Bacteroidales bacterium
AACACTATCAGAATTATGTCAAATGGTATCTTTATTTTAGGGCTGAAGCGTCCAAAAAAAGATAGGTAGCCAGGGCTATTTTGAGGAGCCCGCCACCTATCTTTTTTTTACCTGTCACCAACTATTTTTGGCAACATTACCATTTTTGTAAATGCTTCCGCTGGATTATCTACATCCAAACATAACGTTTCCATCGGACAAAGACCATCACCCGCACGGTTTACGATGCGTTCGACTTTTTTGTCGTAAAAACAAGGGATATTATATTTTTCAAACACTTTGATTGCAGGTTCTGAGATTATCAAAGTATGAACTTCCTTGATTTCGCCTAAAACCATGAGGAGAGCCGCTGCTTTCCCAATGACTTTGTCGGCAACTGAAGCGCCTTTCAGGAAACCTTTTTTCTCCGTAAGAAGATGCAAAAGCGGCTTCACACCACGTTCATGCGAAGTGAAAACTTCACCATTTGAGACCACGGCAATGGTGCTCGCAGAGGTACGCAATAATGCTTTAGCTTGTTCTAGAAACATTTTCTTTAGTTAGAAGTTAGAAGTGAGTAGTTAGCAGTTATTTTCAACTACTAACTTCTAACTCCTAACTGCTAACTTATTTTATGTATTTCACAAAGAAATAACCACCTATCCATTGGATGAGCATTCCTGGAATTCCGAGACGGAAATCAGCGAAGCCGGCCATGAATGAGCCTTCGATGAGCCATTCAACCATGCATCCGAAGATTTGGTATGCCAAAACCACCAAAAGAATTGTCCACAATGAAACTTTTTTGGTTTTTTCAGCCACCCAAGCTGCCGAAACTGCAAGGAAAATCGACTTTATCAAAATGCTCGGGACCACTGCCGCCGGAGGCATTCCGAAAAGCAGACTGTTGATAATCGGCGACAAAACAGCTGTCATCAAACCGACCTTCATGCCGTATTTGTAAGAAGCAATCAGCGTGAAGAAATAAATCGGCAGGAAGATGTGACCGCCATTCGGGATGAGATGGCAAAGCTGTGGCAAAATGATGTTGCCAGCCACGAACAATGTAGCGAACAAATATGTCTTAACCTGATCAAAATCAAGGTTATAGAGTCTAACTGTTGAAGTATTATTCATCTTTATAACTTTATAAACTTTAAAAACTTTTAACTGTTAACTGTCAACTGTTAACTGTCAACTGTTAACTATTAAGCCACTGCTTAATCTTATCCATTTTCATGTAATCGATATTATCAACGATCCACTCGCGCATTGCCTTTCCTGGCTCAGTTTGCTGCGGATAGCTGATGTAATCGAGCTCGATGTTGAGTGCCTGTGACACTTTCAGTGCCATCACTGACCAAAGCACACCGATATCGCCTACGACAGGGATTGATTTCTCGAGACGTGAGAATGCCGACATTTCCATACGGAACGGAATCTTTGACATCTTGGTCTTTGGCAAACCTTTGTCGATAGCGGCCTGCACCTCGCCTGATTTCTTATCCAAATCCCAAGCTTTCTTGAGGTTTTCGTCGAGGTCGAAACGAATCAAAGTCTTGTCTTTGAGGCTATATGTCGGATAGCCATTCCAGCTAGCCCAAATACCATGACCGGTATAAGTCTCGAACGGACCATCGTGAATCTCCTGGGTCAATGCTACAGCTGATTCAATGATGACATCAGCACTTCCCAACATCTTTGAAATGCGGAATGTACGGTCACTCACCGGAATACTGTCGGCGATGCTGATACCGACCTGACCGCCACCGATAAGCTGCGGCACACTCACGAGAACTGGAACATTATTGCGGACACCTGCGCCGAGCATTGTACGCTCATCGCAACCCCAACCAACGACTTCCTCAAACGGAACGTGCTTTGTGTGCGCAATTTCCATGATACTCGCTGCAAATGTCTCGTTTCTGAGACCCATCGGGTAAGCCATGTTAGCAGCCGCCTTGATGATGACAGTGCCTTCTTTTTCGTTGCAACGCTGCACCAAAGCATCGTCAATAATCATCTCTTTCTTGAGGTCAGCCCATTGAGCGTCACTGAGTTCGGTAAGCTCGAAGATATCGCCACGAGGCATCTTCTCGAAATCGAGGAATTCCTCGCCAATATCGTGGATGTTAATACGTTTCACCTTATCGAGAACGCCGCCCATCTCGTGAGAGACGACAGCCGAACTGGTTGTAACACCGTCGATCAAACCTTTGTTGATGAACTCTGCTATCAAAGTGGTGACGCCTTCGTGGATGTTAGGGCCAGAACCTGTAACAACAACAACTTTTCCGCCTCTGCGCTTAGCTTCGACTATCTTTTCAATAGCAATATCGAGGTAATGCCTTGTCTCTTCCGGCAAAGCCTCATATAGACCTTCGATAAAATCTTTTTCGATTTTCATAATGTTATTTTTTGTTCTCGTCATTTCGAGCGCAACGAAGTGGAGTCGAGACCTGAGCTTGCGAAAGCATTCACCTTGGTGAATAAATCTCCTGCATTTGAATGAGATTTCTCCATTTCGCTTCGCTACAGTCGAAATGACTGGAGCGTTAATTCGTTTTTGACCAGGTATCTTTCAATCCAACTGTTCTGTTAAACACCAGATGATCCGGTGTGCTATCCTTATCGACAGTGAAATAGCCTATTCTTTGGAACTGGAAATGGTCGAGAGGTTTCGCATCAGCGAGATATTTCTCAACGTAGCATTCTGTCCTGATTTCCAATGAGTTAGGATTCATCATCTTGCGCATTGCCTCGATTGGAGTGTTTCCTTCATCCTGCAAGCGTGCCAGTTCGTCGCGTGGGTTTTCAACATTCCAAAGGCGGTCGTAAAGTCTCACCTCCGCTTTGATGCAGTGTGCCTGGCTTACCCAGTGGATAGTGCCTTTCACCTTACGGTTGGCTTCTGGCATACCGCTGCGTGTCATCGGATCGTATTCAGCGTAAACCTCAACAACTTCACCGTTTTCGTCTTTCTTGCAGCCGGTGCATTTCACGATGTAGGCATTCTTCAAGCGAACTTCTTTGCCTGGAGTGAGGCGGAAATATTTGTTCG
>JAFYNO010000143.1 GCA_017549705.1 Bacteroidales bacterium
GCAGAGTCCTGAGCAGTAGTTACACAGACGGATGTAACGGCCGAGCTCCTCGCCCACTTCGTCCAAGGCCTTACGCATGATGCGGAAGTTCTCCTGAGTTGCGAAAGTACCGCCGAAACCTTCTGTTGTCGCGCCGTAAGGCACATAGTCGAGCAACGACTGACCGGTTGTACGAATCACAGCGATAACGTCAGCACCCTGACGAGCACCAGCCTGTGCTTGCACCACATCCTCGTAGATGTTACCTGTTGCCACAATAATATAAAGGTATGGCTTCGGACCCTCGCCAATGGTGTTCAGATAATGATCACGTCTGTCGTGACGGGCGCGAATCTTGTTCACGTTCTCGTCGATGACTGGCTGCAATGTCTCTGCAATCTTCTTTGCGTCGCGTGTCACCACTTTTGTGATGTCGAGCTTGCCAGCTGCCACCTGTTCAGCAATCTGCTGTGGCTTCAAGCCAGTCTGAATCATAGCGTTAGCGATGAAGAAAAGGATACCCTCACTCAGCACGCCCTTCTCTTTCAGTGTGTCGACTACCACGTTCGGCAGCGGCACCTGGTTCTCGTCCACACCGTCGATGCCCATCAGACGGCTCAAAGTACGCTCAACAGCGACTGTAGTATACTGTTCAACAAATTCCTGCACCTGGTCGGCGATCTTCTTTGCCAAACCTCTTGCATATTCAACTTTCGTAAAATCAAGTCCTAATTTGCTTGTCATAGTTTTATATTTTTAATTATTTATTATTTCCTTAAGATTTCACGGGCTTTTTGAATCCAGACAGTATCAATTCCCAAGCTCTCAGCAATATTCAAAGCTTCATGAGGAACCTCTCCATCTTTAACTTCAATAAGCTCGTAGTTCATTTTGCCGTCTTCGAATCCTTTGACACGAAGTCTGCGGGAATCAGTCGGCTCTATATCGTAATGCGTTGTCATGACAAGGCTAACATTCTTAACTTCAAGCACTTTCACCAACGAAGACACCAACGCTGTTCCCTCTTTAGGGTTCGTGGTTCTCGCCGGTTCGTCAATCAAGGCTAAGATTTTTCTATTTTTACGCGATGCCTTAATCACAGCATCGATATTTTTCATTTCCGCAGCAAACGACGACAGGCCTTTCTCTATCGACTGTTCATCGCCAATGCAGAAATAAATTTCATCTTTCAAATCAATTTTGGCTTTTGTTGCCGGAATGCCAAATCCGAACTGGAACAGGTACTGGCAAAGCGTCAATGTTTTCAAAACCACAGTCTTGCCTCCCATGTTGGCGCCCGTTATCAATGTAGGCTTGTTCCAAAATGCGATTTGCACCGGCTGGAATGTGCGGTTACGCTGCTCGAGCGCGTCTTTCACTTCCGGATTGAACAACCCCTCGTACTGCGTCTCACCATTGTCAGAAATGGTCGGGAAACAAAGGTTGTATTTTATCATCTGGAACGCTTTTGCGAGGTTTAAGTCGATGAATCCCAATGCTTTCTGCGCTGCCTCAAGCTCATTGGCATATTTTGAGAGCCGCATCGACAGCTTGGCACGGATCTCGTCTTCAATGGATGTCATCTCACTGAACAACGCCTCGTCGAAGTCGTCTTTTGCCTTCATCTTTCTGCGAAGCTCGCTCAACTTCTCGGAATACGAATCGTAGATGTAAAACGATGCAATCTTCATCCCGTCTGGGTCGAGAATGCTCACCACTTCTTCCAAATTCGGAATGAAAATGCTCTCGCCAAGTTGCAAGTTGTCCATCACCACCTGAGTCTCGCCAGCGAGCATCGCCAAATGCTTCACCTCGAAAAGCTCGATGTCATCCAAAACATACTTGTTGCGCAAATGCGTTATCGTGCCCACTATCTCCTTCAGATTGCAGAGCTTAAACTGCAGGTTTCCAATCTGGTTTTTGTTTTCTTGAACGTTAACAACATCATAAAACTGCTTGAGAATCTGATAGTTAGTCGCAATTTCCTTAGCATCCGTCGGCATCTCGGTGTCGAGTATCATTCGCCTCGCAAAACCCGAATGGGTGTCGAGGTTGTCGATCATGTATTTCAGACCGCAGGGTTGCTCTATGAGTTGTTTCAGTCGCATTTCTTTAAATCATAAACCGGAAGGTTAATAGCTTCCGACATTGTTTTACATAGTCTGTCCGAGTCGAGCACCATGCCGTTGGGTGCTGTCGGGTTCACCGTTACCGCGATGAGCTTGCTTTTCATCATCACACTGATCTTGCCGCCTCCCCTCACAAACGCCTTATATAATATAGGTGTAAGGAAAATCTTCGTAAAATCAGTCACCACTATCTCCGTTCCCTTGAAAACCTTCTTCGTCCGGATGTGCTCCATAAAACCGTCGGTCAGCGCTCCGCTCATAAACAGCGTTTTAACATGCTCAATGCCGTCGAGGTTTATTTTTGTCGATAAAGACGATGTCACTTTCAAATCATGCATCTCGTCATTATCGTCAACCGCCCAAACGCCTGTGTGTATATCATTGAATCTCAATCGGTTTTCTTCCGATGTCAAATCAAGGTTTATCATATCCACCACAAATGCCGTCTTCTGCACCAAGTTTGTTATATTCGCCGAATAAGCTGCTCCTGTTGCCAGAATCATCGATTCGCTAGTTGCCGGCGAGGCCAGACTCATTCGCGAAAGCGCCCCGTCTATGATAATCAAATCGATGTTAAACCTTTCCATCGAGCTCATCCAACGCCTCAAGCCGAGGTTCGACGATGGTCCTGATAACAGTATCTTGCCCGGAGTCAGCGCCTTGGCCGTCACTATCCTTCCTAATGAAGTGTTCTCATCGCTCACATCGACAAGCTCCGAAACCAATCGTCTCTGCAGATAATGTTTCTCGCTTGTCCCGAAATATGTGCCTTCTTGTAATGTTATCTCAGGCTTTGCCGTCTTCGTCACCTGATCGGTTGTTTCGCCGTCGATACCAATGGAACTTACCGCGATACGCATCCTATCGAGGGGCAGATGACTCAACACGTAGTTCAGACTTACGGTCTTGCCCGTGTTCTTCTCCAGCCCCACGATAGAACAGCTTCTGTATTTTATAAGTTCCTCTATAAAAGGCATAACTTATTGAGCGTCATTATCTTCCGTTCTTTTATTTCTGTTTTTGAAAAACAAAAGATAAAAAACGTATGTCAAAAGTGCTAAAAGAACTGTTTCAACCAAACTCAGGAAGATGTTTGTCAGCCATGTAAACATGAAGAAATTCGGTTGTGTCTTGTAAACAAACGACATCAGCACGTTTACCATAAAAACGACGAGCATCAAAACCATGATGATCTTCCAGTTTGATACTTTCTGATAATTGTTATCGCTCATACAGCTTATTTTTATTTGTTATGTTTTTGTCTTTCATGACGATAGAGATGA
>JAFYNO010000144.1 GCA_017549705.1 Bacteroidales bacterium
AGAACATAGCACCATAACAGCCAATATTGTTGCGGCTCGCATATCAAGTTCCAGGGTGCTCATCACAGCCATTGCCGTGTAACAGTTCACGAAATAGCCCGAAACGTATGCCAATGCCGCCTCTCCCGGGAGTCCGAAGCTCGAAAAAACAGGTGTAAGCAGCTCTGAAATCCATTCGATGACTCCGAAATACTGTAAAAGCATGATGGCAAAAGAAACGCCAATCATGATTTTTGTGAGCCACCAAATGGTTTTCAGCGCGCTTGGAGTAGCAGAGCGCACACACGAAAGCATGCGCTCTGTAAATGTTTTATTATCTGCCATTTTACTCGTCAATAGTCATCTCCTCGATGAGACGTGTGCAACCTGCATATTTGTCGATGAGGAACAGCACGTAACGAATGTCAACACTGATGTTCTTGCAAATCGACGGGTCGTAGATGAGGTCGCTCATCGTGCCTTCCCAGGTGCGGTCAAAGTTAAGACCGAGCAGTTTGCCTTCAGCGTTAAGGATAGGACTTCCGCTGTTGCCGCCTGTGGTGTGGTTACCGGCGATGAATGCCACATGCATTGTACCGTCTTTGTCGGCATAGCGACCGTAATCTTTTGCATCGTAAAGCTCATGCAATCTGTCAGTTACAACATAATCGTAAATGTCAGGATTTTCTTTCTGCATGATACCGTCAAGGGTGGTGAAATAACCGTATGTAACGGCATCTTTCGGTTTGAAACCGCCAACTTTGCCGTAAGTCACGCGAAGAGTGAAGTTAGCGTCAGGATAGAGTCGCTTTTCAGGATAAACCTCAGGAATCATCTTCATCTGACCTTCCATATAAACACGGCGCAGGTTATTGATCTTGGTGTTGCACTCTCTCGATTTTGCCATAACATTCTCAACATAGAAGTCCATCATGCTATTAGCAGCAACGACAGCCGGATCTTTTTCAAGTTTTTTGACTTTTGAAGGTTTAAATTCATCAAGGAACTTATTGACTTTTTCCTCTGATGTTAACATTGTTTTTCCAAAGAGATAATCAACGTAAGCTTTTACATCGCCTTTAAATTTCTTATCAATTTCATTTAAAATCTCTGGACGGAAATCTTCAGGCTGGGCTGCACGGTAAACCTCAAGCATAGTCAAAGCGACCTCTTCATCAATTGGCTGGTAGTAATCTTTGAAAAATGCATTGGAAACCTCCTTCAACTCACTGATAATTTTATCAATTTCTTCTTGTGGAGTATCTTTTGTAACTCCTGAAAGTTTTGCCATATTAGCAGCAAATTCAATTATTTCGATTGACAGACCTGCCTCTGTGAAATATGTCGTAGCCATACGATATTTCTCATATTCTTCATAAACAGGAGCAAAATCGCGGAGGGCGTGCATATATTTCATGCGGTTGCGTGCATGCATGCACCAGTCGTTGTAAGCCTGTTCGAATGCTTCTTTTTTCTCTATTCCTTTAAAATTACGGATACCTTCTATTACGCCCATCCATTTTTTCCAACCGTTACCGAGTCCGGCGTGTTTAGAAGCGTATTGGATTCTTACTTTAGCGTCTTTTTCCTGATATTTATTATAAATATTGAGAATCTGGGTGCGAAGATCTACGACAACAGGATAAATCACGTTAGCTTCTTGATTTACTGCCACCGCCGGCAGATACTCGTTGGTACGGGCCGGATAGCCAAACACAAACGTGAAGTCACCTTCCTCGACACCTTTCAATGAGATAGTGAAGTGATAATCAGGCTTATAAGGTTTGCCATCTTTATAGATTCTGAAGATTGAGAAGTCGCCGGTGTGACGTGGCCAGACCCAGTTGTCAGTGTCGCCGCCGAATTTACCGATATTTGAAGGTGGAGCACCGACCATACGGACATCATTAAACACTTCATTATACATTAAAAAGTACTGATTTCCTTGATAGAACGACTCGACAGAAACTTTATATTCAGTCTCTTTTTGCATCTCTTCGACGAGTTTATTTATGTTTTCTTTAACAAGTTTAGCGCGTTCCTCATCTGTTGTCTCGTCGCTTACGTTGAACAGGATTTTTTCTGTTACATCGACCATGTTTTTCAGCATGATAGCTTTCAGACCTGGGCATTCAAGTTCTTCTTCAAGAGTCATTGCCCAGAAACCTTCTGTAAGGTAGTCGTGCTCGATTGTGGAATGTTTCTGAATCCAGTCGAAGCCACAGTGATGGTTTGTGAGGAGCAAACCTTGATCGCTGACGATTTCGCCAGTGCAGCCTCCGCCGAAGAGCACAACGGCGTCTTTCATAGAGCTGTTGTTAATGGAATAGATGTCGTCGGCAGTGATTTTCATGCCCATAGCCTGCATCTCGGCTTCGTTTCTCTGAAGCAGCGCAGGAATCCACATGCCTTCGTCAGCACGAAGCACGGTGACGAAGAGAAGAGATGTTAAAATTGTTAAAAATACCTTTTTCATTAGTTTATTATTTAGTCATTTCATTCCTTTATTTTATGTCGCCTGCGGCTCAAAATCTTAAAAAAATCTAATAAAAAATCTTAAAAATGTTCTTCCAATTTTATTCTTCCACAGTTTTTCTTCCAAATAGTTTTTTAGATTTTTAAAAAGATTTTTTAAAGATTTCTGCCCGAAGGGCATCCCAAAAAACTAATCATGATGATATTGTTCCCCTTTTAAAATCGTGAATGCTCTATATAATTGTTCGACGAACACCAGTCGCACCATTTGATGCGAGAAAGTCATCTCGGAAAGGCTTATTTTAGCATTTGCTTTGTCATAGACCTCTTGCGAGAAGCCGTAAGGTCCACCTATGACAAAGACGAGGCGTTTGCAGCCTGTATTCATCTGACGTTCAATCCATTGCGAGAATCCACGCGATGAGAATGTTTTGCCATTTTCATCGAGAAGCACAATTTCGTCGCCTGGCATAAATTGTGCCAAAAGCAATTCGCCTTCTAGTTTTTTTTGTTGCGCCTCCGACAACGTTTTTCTGTTTTTGATGTCAGGAATGACTTTCATCTCGAACTGTGCGTAATGTTCCAATCGACTGATATACTTAGAGATACCAGTCTCGAGGTAAGCCTCGTCGGTCTTTCCTATCACGAGCAACACTATTTTCACGTCGCAAAGATAGTAAAAATTTTAGTTGCCTGCACAAGCTACTGTTGCCACGCTGATTTTTATACCATCGATTTGCATCAGGGCTTTGCCGGCCGACATAAGAGTAGCTCCTGTGGTGAGCACGTCGTCGACTAAAAGGATATGCTTTCTTTCGAGTTTTTCGTGGTTTTCGATGTTAAAAATATCTTTCACGTTTTGCCAGCGATCTTCGCGCGATTTTTTTGTTTGCGTATCAGTAAACACGCTTCTAACAAGGCATTTCTCGGCAATAGGGATGTTCATTATTTCACTGATACCTTCGGCTATGACATGGCTTTGATTGTAGCCACGAATCTTTTCTTTTTTAGGATGCAGTGGTATTGGCACTATGTAGTCAATATTTTGATAATCAGCAGCTTTTAGCAAAGTTTTACCAATTTCTTGGCCTAAAAAGATACCGTTTTCTCGGCAACGATGATATTTCAATCCATGAATTAGATGTTGCACCTTGCCGGTTTTGCTGAAGAAAAACTCTGCCATCACAGCATTAAACGGCATCTGACCGTAAAACATCTGTGCCAAAGGGTTGTCGGGGTAATTTTCGTAGCCAGTTTTTGGCAAAAGAAATCGACAGGTAGTACAAACGGTGTCCTCGCTTTCAAGGAGGATGTTACCACAAGCAGCGCAAACGCGCGGAAACAATAAATTGATGAGATGTTTGAATAGTTTCATAAAAATGGTTTTGTTAGTTTTTGCGGCGCGGCCTTAAGGCCTTTAATGGCATTAATGGCGTTAAAGCCCTTAAGGTTGCGCCGCTATTTTATTTTTTCAGCACTGCCGACTTCACTTCAATTCCATCAAGTTTGCCAAGCTGGCCGGTGAGAGATCCTATCTCATCGGTGGTACCTTCTACAACGAGGTTTATTAAGCTCATTCCTTCGTTGCGAGGAAGTCCCAAGCGACCAATAATAATATCCGAATGCTTTGAAATTATTGCATTGACACTCGGTGCCGCTTCACGGTTTCCTATTCCTATAATGACCGTTCCTATTCTTTTTTCCATAGTTAAACAGTATGTGATACTCTATATTCCGTTGGGCTCATACCATATTGCTCCTGGAAAAGTTTTTGCATTGCGCGAGGAGATAGCCCAATTTTTTTTGCTATGTCGGCTATTTTCATATCAGGTTGTTCTCGAAGCATCCTGCATGCGTCATATAATCGTATGTCATCTTTATTATTCTGTTTAATGCTTGCATCAATCAGTTTACTAAGAGCATTGTTCTTTTCGGCAAGTCTTTTCTTTTGAACAACCGAATGATTATAAAGAAATATAAAGCTCATCATGGCGATTAACATGATCAGGAGGACATAGTTCATCATACGATTTTGTATCGTCTGACGATTAATTTCTATTTCTTGTTCCTGAGCTCTGTATTTTGCAGCATGTTCGTTTGCTGTACTTTGCTGAATTTGGTAGTTAATCAGCTGACTCAAATCAGCATGACGTTTCATATAATTGTAAGCCTTTTTAAATTGACCACTCGCCTCTGCTGCAATAGCTCTATTATGAAGCATTATTGAATAATTCTCGTTGATAGTGTCGTCTTTTAAGTAGCTTTCGACTTCGTCGTAAATAGCGAGCATTTTGTCGTAATCGCCCATTTTGCACCATGTTGATGATATCATCATTCGTCCGTCTACTGTCTGACCATATCGGCTATTTTCGAACATTGTTAGATAGTAGCGAGCGCTTATCTTATCTGTGGTTTCGGAATACGCTCTAGCAAGATAAGCATAGGCTTTCACTCTATAAAATTCACAATAATCTGGAATATTGGCATCACTAGGCTGACGGAAAGAGCCATCGTTAATCTCATCAAAATTTTCTTCATAATCATCTGTCTTATCAATGATTTTTTTCGCCACCTGGATGATTTCATCATTGCGTTCAAACTCGCTCAACACATCGACTTTTCGACGTAAAGCGATGATGCATGCATCCATTTCATTAAATTTTCGTATCCCGTCAAGTTGATTGATCACGTCATCCAGTTTTTCCAAGCCCTCATCTTGACGCCCTAGATAAGCAAGGATTACGCCTATTTCCGCCTCTGTGCGTAAAGCTTCAACATCGTCGCCCTGTTTACGACATAAGTCGGCTTTCTCTGTCGACCACTTCAGCCATTGCTCGTAGCTTTGCTTCCTACGTGAAATGGATACCAGCAAATCGAGCACAGACTCATGGTTATCAACATTTTTAATATAATTGCTGTTTAACAGATTCACACAGATATTTTGCGCTGAATCCAGATATATTCCCTCAAATGTCATTGTGAGCACCTTTGCGCGATAATACGATGCGCGGTCATGAGATAAATTACCCACAATTTCCGCCGAATCGAGAATAAGCAGTGCCCTTTCTGGGTTGTAGTCATAGATTTCCATTGCTGCCTTTGAGGTATAAATGGTGTCGTTAGACTGATGCTCACGATTCATATCTTGATTATACGTGCAGCTTGTTGTCAGAACTGCCACAATTATTAATAATGTATAAAGCAATCGCCTCATAGTCAATAGTTTTGAATTAAATTACGGCACAAAAATAATAAAAAAATTGTAGAGACGCCATATTATGACATCTCTACAAGAATTTTTTTTGTACATCCTCAGGGATTCGAACCCTGGACCCATTGATTAAGAGTCAATTGCTCTACCAACTGAGCTAAGGATGCATCTCTTTTTGTGGCTGCAAAAATACTACATATTTTAATACGTTCAACAAAAATGTGAAAAATATTTTTAAACTATGATTTTTAATGCGTTAATCAAAAAAATTACTACTTTTGCAAAAAATTTGAAAACACATTAAAAAGTAAAATACTATGGCATTCAACCTCAGAAACAGAAACTTCCTGAAGCTTTTAGACTTCACACCGGAAGAAATCAAGTTTTTCCTCAAACTCGCTGCTGACCTTAAGCACGCCAAATACACCGGCACCGAGCAGCCACGCTTGAAAGGCAAGAACATCGCCCTCATTTTCGAAAAGACTTCGACACGTACACGCTGCGCTTTCGAGACAGCAGCTTATGATCAGGGCGCTCACGTCACTTACCTCGGCCCAACAGGTTCACAGATTGGTGTTAAAGAGTCAATGAAAGACACAGCACGCGTTCTCGGACGTATGTACGACGGTATCGAATACCGCGGTTTCGCCCAGAAGACAGTGGAAGAACTCGCACAATATGCTGGTGTTCCGGTTTGGAACGGTCTTACCAACGAATTCCACCCGACACAGATCCTCGCCGACTTCCTCACAATGCAGGAGCATGTCGACAAACCTCTCAACCAGGTTACTTACGCTTACATCGGCGATGCCCGTTTCAACATGGGTAACAGCTTGATGGTCGGTGGCGCAAAGATGGGTATGGACGTCCGTATCGTGGCTCCAAAGGCTCTCCAGCCTTCAAAAGAACTCATCGACACCTGCAAGAAGATCGCTAAAGAGACAGGCGCAAAGGTTACAGTGACCGACGACGTCGCGAAAGGCGTTAAAGGTTGCGACTTCCTCTACACAGACGTATGGGTATCAATGGGCGAGCCAGCTGAGGTCTGGAAACAGCGTATCGACCTCCTCCGTCCATATCAGGTCAACCAGAAGATGATGGACATGACCGGCAACAAGAACTGCAAGTTCATGCACTGCCTCCCAGCATACCACAACCTCGAGACACAGGTCGGCCGCGA
>JAFYNO010000145.1 GCA_017549705.1 Bacteroidales bacterium
TGAGCCTCAGCCGGGCGATACAATCTATACCGAAAAAGCGGCGATGGCAATATATGGCGATAATCCGGAAAGAGCATTGACAATACTTGATTCGGCAGTGATTGTAGGCAACTTGGATGCAGACCTCGCCCAGATGCTGCGCGCTAAAGTCTTAAGTCGCTCGACCGCCGAGCTGCATTTTGATGAAGCTCTTAAGATTTGCGAAGATCTGATGCAGAGCGATTTTGTTGATAATTCGGCTAACCGCGAGAATGTGCTTGATTTGCTGATTACCATCACGCGCCGACGTGGCGACAACGAGCAATGGATACGCTGGTCGACCGAAAAAGTTGAGCTTTGCCGTCAGCAAGGCGATGAGACCGAGGCTTTGCGCACCGAAGCTGAGATAGGATTCATCCTCGTTGAACTCGGTGAAGAAGAAAGAGGTCTTGCCAAACTCAATGGAGTTATCGGGGCTCTCGACGAACAACGGCATTTCAACGAGATGGATGCCTGCATCATCGCGCTCAAACGAAAAATTAATGTGTTAGAAATACTCGGCAGATCTGAAAACATCATCCCGCCTGCCAAACGTATAATCGAAAAAATCGACGATTACCGTGAGCACCGCGACGAATATGCCGACGACTCGTACCGTTTGCCGCCCAGTGACGAACAATTCTACAGATATTGCAGTTTCTATACCGCCCAGGCTAACTGTTTCCTCGCAAAAGCGTACGCCGACTTGGGACAAGACGATACCGCCCGTTATTACCTTTCGTTGTTTGAGGATAGTGACTATGGCAAATCATTCTCAGGACGTATGATGGCATCTCGAACATGGTGTATTTTAGGTGATTTCGACAAGATGATTGCCGTTTACGACGAAGCTGAAAAGCGTTTGGGCAACGACACAATAAATCTCGATTTTTCAGCTATGCTTTACAATCGTGCCATTGCCGCTGAAGCCACAAGCGATTATCAAGCCGCTACAAGCTACTGGCATCGGTATAATCTCATTAAAAAAACTCTCGACAAGAAACAGCAAGAGGGACAGGCCTATCATTATGCGGCTCGCTACAAACTGCAGGAGGAACGCATGAACACCGAGCGTGAACAGGCTAAAGCGCAACACAACGAAATCCTCGCTTGGGCTGGGTTTATCATGGTGATATTGTCAGTGGGTTTCATAATCTATCTGTTGTTACAACGCCGCTCCATCAACCGTAAGAACCGTGTGCTCACCGAACAGATAATGGAATCGGTAAAATATAAAAAGCAAGAATTTCAAAACTCCCAACTTCAAACTTCAAACTCCACACTCCAAACTCAAGATGTTGATGAGCTTAACGATGAACAGCTTTTTGATTATCTTAGCGATGTCATTCGCAATGAGAAGCTATTCCTCAACCAAAACTTTGGTCGTCAGATTCTGATGGATCGTTTCCATATTAACGAACGTCGTATCGGTGCCGCTTTTTCATGTTGTGAAGGCTTGCCTGATTTCATCCGCGATTTGCGCCTGGAATACGCCTGCCAGCTAATGACCGACAATCCCAAAATTAGCATCAGCGATGTGGCAACAGCCTCCGGATTTTCAAACCTTACAGTCTTCGGTCGCGACTTCAAGCGTAAATATGAGGTCACACCGACATATTTTAGAAGCCAAATTGATGCGAAATAGTCGTTTTTGACACAACATTTTGTGTTTTTTATTCGATTATTTGTGTTTGCCACCTACACGTTATCACGACTTTTATTTGATTTTTTGTGTTAGATGTTCGACCATTTGTGCGACCCTAAAAAATATGCCTTTTTGTTGTTAAATTTGTAATAAATAAACAAGGGCAAAATGGGTAGAATTATCATCACAATTAATCGCGAAAGTGGAAGTGGAGGAAGGAAGATAGCTTTCCGTTTGGGAGAGCTGCTCGGCATTAAGGTTTACGACAAGGCGGCAATTGAAGGCATTAAGACATACAAGCCAGAGAATAAGAAAATCACTTCACGTGAGGCATACTATGCTCAAACTCAGAAGATGCGCGAACTTGCTGCTAATGAATCGTGTATCTTCGTGGGACGCACAGGATTCCGTGTTTTTAAAGATGACCCCAACGCATTGAAGATATTCATCTTCGCCGACAGAAATGTGCGTATCAAAAAAATGGCCGAAAAATATGGCTCTGATGAAGAGACGGCTGCCCAGCGCATCGACGACGTTGACAACGCCCGTGAAACCTATACAAAATATTATGCAGGTGCCTCCCGCTACGAGGTCAGAAACTACGACTTCACCATCAATGTTACCAACTATACCATTGAGGAAGTGGCACAACGTATTGCAGAAAACATAAGACAAGAAAAGGAATTATGAGCTGTAAAAAATTGTTTCTAATAACGGCAACCATGACAATGATCTTTGTTTTCTCTTGCAAAAAAGAAGTCAATGATGTTGTGATACCAGTCAAACATACTGTGTTCGCTGGCATGGATGTCTCAAGAATGGTTTTTTACGGCGATGTGACTTATAATTATACCTACGATGACGACTATCGTCTTGTGAGAATAAAAGAAATGCGAGCAGGTGACCACTTTGTGATACGCGACATGAGCTTCAACTACAGCGACGGTCATATATCAATCACTGGTATGTCGGAAGGTTACTATGTAACAAACGAATGCACCCTCGACGAGCAAGGTCGCATCATCGAAATGATACATTCCAGCACTTCCAATTACACCTATAAATATACTTACGATGCCGAAGGTCATCTGGCGACAGCAACACAAATTACCGACGAAGGCAATCTTATCAGCACATACCTATGGGAAAACGGTGAGCTTACTTCCGTACATACTGGGAATGGTACAGGTAATGGTGATAAAGTGCTCTCTTTCGAAACCAGTGACGCTCCTGCACAAGCATTGCTCAACAGGATGAAATATGACAATGAGGTTTCGGAGCTTTGCGCCCAAGGCTGTTTCGGAACACTTCCAGCCCACATGCCTTCAAAGAGATCATTGACCTTATATCTGAATGGCATCGCTGTCAATACCATTACTACCGAATATTCCTACACCGTTGAAAACGACCGTCTTGCTACTTGCCAAGCAGGTGACAACTTGACATTTAATTTCTATTGGGAAGATAGATAATTGGATAAAAAATCCCCATTTTTGGGGATGCCAATCAATTATTATTCTTCGTATTTTTGCATCATGAAAAAATGATGTGATGACAACTCTCGATAAATTAGAAATAGGACAGTCGGCGGTGATAAAAACCGTGGGGGGAAAAGGCTCGCGTCGCCAGCATTTCCTAGATATGGGCGTGATTCCAGATGCTGTCGTCAAACTCGTGAAATACGCTCCAATGGGCGACCCTATGGAGGTGACGATACATGGTTATTCGCTAACTTTACGCAAAGCCGATGCCAAACTAATCGAAGTGGAGCCGCACATCTCTGCCAAAGAGACTGAAAACGACACATTCGATATTGACAAATTATATATAACATCGCTGCCTGACCATAATGCACACCCAGGACTAGGTGAAGAGGGAATATATCACGATAAGACACATGAACGCGCTCTACCGAAAGGCACCATTATAACTTTCGCTCTCGCAGGTCAACAAAACTGCGGCAAGACCACGCTTTTCAACCAGCTGACTGGATCAAACCAACACGTAGGGAACTTCCCAGGTGTTACTGTCGACCGCAAAGACGGCGTGATAAAAGGTAAACCCGAGACCCTTGTCACCGACCTCCCAGGAATTTATTCGCTCTCGCCTTACACCAACGAGGAGATAGTGTCGCGTGAGTTCATACTTAAAGAAAAACCCAAGGCGATTATCAATATTGTCGATGCCAACAATATAGAACGTAACCTCTACCTCACCATGCAGCTGATGGAGCTTGGCGTGCCTATGGTATTGGCACTCAACATGATGGACGAGGTGCGTCATAATGGCGGCACTATCCGTGTCAACGAGATGGAGCATATCCTCGGACTGCCAGTGGTGCCTATCTCAGCTTCGAAAAACGAAGGTATCAACGAGCTTGTCGATCACGCTATTCACGTCGCAAAATACCAAGAAGCACCTGTGCGTCAGGACTTTTGCGATAAAGACGACCACGACGGAGCAGTACACCGGTGCCTACATAGCATCATGCACCTAATCGAAGACCACGCTCAGCGTGCCGAGATACCCGTTCGTTTTGCTGCGTCAAAGCTCGTGGAAGGCGATAAAATTGTGCTCGACGTTCTGCAACTCTCTCAAAATGAGAAAGAAACGCTCGAACACCTCATCCTTCAGATGGAAGAGGAACGTGGACTTGACCGTGCAGCAGCCATGGCCGAGATGCGCTTCACATTCATCAAACGCCTCTGCTCTAAAACAGTAGTAAAACCTAAGGAAAGCAAAGAATACCAACGTAGTCGCGCCATCGACAAGATACTGACAGGTAAATGGACAGCCATCCCGATTTTTATCCTTGTGATGGTCGGAATTATCTATCTGTCAATCGATGCACTCGGAGCACCTCTGCAAGACTGGCTTGACCAGGGCATCAACTGGCTCGCAGGAGTGGTTGGCATAGCATTGGCACGATGGAATGTCACTCCAGCAGTGCAGTCGCTGGTTGTCGACGGTATCTTTGGAGGCGTCGGAACCATCATCAGTTTCGTACCGATTATCATTCTGCTGTTCTTCTTCCTGAGTATTCTCGAAGACAGCGGTTATATGGCACGCGTAGCGTTCGTCAGCGACAGTGTTCTCCGTAAACTCGGTCTCACCGGACATAGTATCGTGCCGCTTCTCATCGGTTTCGGCTGCACAGTGCCAGCGGTGATGGCGTCACGCACACTGCATTCAACTCACGACCGCTGGCGTACTATACTGCTCACCCCTTTCATGAGCTGCTCGGCAAAAATACCGATCTACGCCTTCTTCACAAGCTATTTCTTCCCTCATAACGGAGGTTTGGTTTTAATCGGATTATACCTCTTCGGAATCTTTGTCGGAATAGTTACTGCATTGATTACCAAATGGTTCGGTAACAAAGGCGACGTAGCTCCTTTCGTGATGGAGTTACCAAACTACCGCCTCCCGAGCTATAAAAACGTAGCACATCTACTGTGGGACAAGACCAAAGACTTCCTTCAGCGTGCATTTACAGTCATTTTCATTGCCTCTTTGGTGATTTGGTTCCTTCAAACCTTCGATTTTAAATTCAATATGGTTGATAACGGCGAAGGAAGCATGCTCGCTGTAGTCGCGGGATGGATATCACCACTCTTCAAGCCGATAGGTCTCGGCGCATGGCAGATTGTGACTGCTTTGGTGAGCGGCTTCATAGCAAAAGAAAGCGTAGTGGCTACCCTCGAAGTGCTTGGCGCAATGGATTTATTCACCACCTTGACAGCTATCTCAATGCTGGTGTTCTGTCTGCTTTACACGCCTTGTGTGGCTGCAATGGCAGCAATACGTCGTGAACTTGGTACTAAATGGATGGTTCTTGTGATTCTGTTCCAATGCTCAGTGGCATGGCTGTGCGCGTTCTTTGTTTACTTAATCGCGGGCGCAATCCTGTAGACATTCTTTACAAAGACAATCATTATACTTAGAAAGATTTGCCTTCGCTTTTTCTGAAAGATGAATTGTTACACACCAGCAATTAATGGAATGTACACATTCAAACTCTTTTCCGCA
>JAFYNO010000146.1 GCA_017549705.1 Bacteroidales bacterium
GTTTGCTAAACTGTCGTAGCCCCTAAGGCTACCGGGGGTTCGAATCCCCCCTTCTCCGCAGAATCGGGGCATAGCGCAGTCCGGCTAGCGCACCTGCTTTGGGAGCAGGGGGTCGCAGGTTCGAATCCTGCTACCCCGACAAAAATGTGGATTCGGGGCATAGCGCAGTCCGGCTAGCGCACCTGCTTTGGGAGCAGGGGGTCGCAGGTTCGAATCCTGCTACCCCGACACAAGAGATAAAAAAAAGACCTTCAACGAAGGTCTTTTTTTTATCGTTATTCCAGATAAGTGTATCCGTAAAGTCCGGATCGGTAATTCGAAAGGAACTCTTTGCCTTCTTCAACAGTGATCTTTCCTGCTTTCACGCAGCTTGTAACCCATGACTCAACAGTGCGGACGAGTTTCTTAGGACTATATTGAACATATTCAAGAACCTCGGCAACTGTTTCACCGTCAATGAGTTGGTCGATGTAATAGCCTTTTTCATCGACTGAGACGTGAACAGCGTTGGTGTCGCCGAAGAGGTTGTGCATATCGCCCAAAATCTCCTGATAAGCGCCCACGAGGAACACACCGATATAATATGGCTCGTTCTTGGTGAGGGTGTGAACCGGGAGGTTGTGCGACAAACTATGGCCAGTGACGTAGGTGGTCATCTTACCGTCAGAGTCGCAAGTGATATCTTGCAAAGTAGCCTCACGGTCAGGATATTCATTCAGACGATGGATAGGCATTGTTGGGAACACCTGGTCGATAGCCCATGCGTCAGGCAATGATTGGAACATTGAGAAGTTGCAGAAATACTTGTCGGCCAGCAACTTAGGCAGTGCTAACAGTTCGTCTGGCACACGTTTTTGCTGTTTGGCGAGCTGGTTGATTTCCAATGCGACCGACCAGAAGATACGCTCAATCTTGGCACGTGTCTTGAGGTCGAGAAGTCCCATGTTGAACAGATCAAGGGCTTCCTCACGGATTTCCTGTGCATCGTGCCAGGTTTCGAGCATCGACGACTGCTTGCTGGTGAGGTTGTCCCAAGTCTCGTAGAGGTCGTGAATGAGTTCATGATCATCCGGTTCGACTTTCTCATTTTCATCGTCCCATGTAGGAAGTGAGGCCGTCTCCAAGACTTCCATAATCAACACCGAGTGATGTGCTGTGAGAGCGCGTCCCGATTCGTTGATGATGTTAGGATGCTGCAGATTGTTTTTATCGCAAGCATCGACAATAGAGAAGATAGCGTCGTTGACGTATTCCTGAATTGTGTAGTTGACCGAGCTGGCGCTGTTGGCTGAGTGTGTGCCGTCGTAATCGACACCCAGACCGCCGCCAACGTCAACAAACTCAACGTTGAAGCCCATCTTATGAAGCTGTACGTAGAACTGTGCGGCTTCCTTCAAGGCTATTTTTATGCTTCTAATCTTAGTGACCTGACTACCGATGTGGTAATGCACCAACTTGAGGCAGTCCATCATGTTGTTTTTCTCAAGATATTCAAGAGCTTCGAGCAATTCGGATGATGAGAGACCGAACTTGGAGGCGTCGCCACCTGAATCTTCCCATTTGCCAGCTCCTGAGCTTGCCAATTTGATGCGGATACCAATCTTTGGAGTCACTTTCAACTGTTTCGACAACTTGGCGATGAGGCGCAACTCGTTCATTTTCTCAACCACGATGATGATGGTGCGACCCATCTTTTGTGCGAGAAGTGCGAGTTCGATAAAGCTCTCGTCTTTGTAGCCGTTGCAGATGATAAGCGATTCGCTATCGGTGTTTGAAGCAATGATTGCGTGAAGCTCAGGTTTTGAACCGGCTTCCAGCCCGATATTGAACTTCTTTCCGTGGCTGACGATTTCTTCAACCACAGGGCGCATCTGGTTGACTTTGATAGGGAAGACGATGAAGTTCTTACCTTTGAAATCGTATTCCTTTGCTGCCTGTTTGAAGCAGGAATCGATTTTCTCGATACGGGTGTCGATGATATCAGGGAAACGAATCAGCATAGGAGCTGAGACGTCGCGGAGTTGCAATTCGTCGACAAGTTCACGAAGGTCAACAGAAGCGCAACCTTCACGCGGAGTAACCACCACGTTACCTTTCTCGTTGATAGAGAAATAGTTAATGCCCCAGTTGTTGATGTTGTAGAGCTCAGCTGAGTCCTCAACACGCCATTTTCTCATACTTCTTCCCATAGTTGCAATAATTTTGGAGTGCAAATATATACAATATTATATTATCTTTGCAAAAAATTTAATACATGACACTGATTTGTGATTGTGGCTCAACTAAAGCCGAATGGGCAATACTGGATGGTAATAATGTTGCTAATAGATTCATTACCAATGGCTTTAACCCTAATTTCACTGATGGTGAAACGATAAAAAACATTGTTGGTGAAGCTAAGGATATTATTGGTAATCAGGCGATTAGGAAGATTCGTTTTTATGGTTCGGGATGCGGCACTGAGGCTAATCAGAATAAGGTGTCGATGATTTTAGCTATTGTATTTAAAATCAATGATATAGAAGTGTATCCAGATACACTTGGCGCTTGTCACGCTTTGTTTGGAAACAAACCAGGTGTCGCTTGCATCTTGGGAACCGGCTCGAACGCCTGTGTTTATGACGGAACGAAAATCACGGAAAGTGTAGCATCGCTTGGATTTATGATTGGTGACGAGGGGAGTGGCTGCCACATAGGAAAGCGCATAGTGCACGATTATTTTTTAGGCTTGATGCCGGATGATTTGAGAGCGAAATTTGACGAGAAATATCATCTCGACAGGGAGGCGTTTTTGAAACGTGTTTATCAAGGTGAGCAGCCGTCGAGATATCTGGCTGAATTTACGAAGTTTGCAGCAGAAAATATTGAGAATCAGTATATTATTGATGCTGTAGGTGATTGTTTTGAAGCATTTATTTCCTCGTCATTTCGACCGGAGCCGTTAGGCGTAGTGGAGAAATCTACTCCTTTCAAATGCAGTAGATTTCTCGACTTCGCTCGAAATGACAGCAACTTCGCTTGCGACGCTTTTGGCTTCGTTGGTTCCATTGCATTCATTTTTCAAGATATATTATTACAACATCTTGCAAATCACCATATTAACTGCACAAAAATCCTCAAGAGTCCGATGGATGGGCTTATTGAGTGTTACAAAAACTAGAATGAGATTGCGAGTTTGAGTTTGTAGGCAAAGTTGTCGGCTACATTGTCGAATGAGTTAGCACCGTAACGGTAGAAGACTCCGAAACCGATTTTTGATACACTCACTTTCAGCATGTTGTCGATTACGAGACCGCTTTCATAGTAGCCGTCTTTCATACCGGGATTACCCCATCCGACGTTGGTGGCGAAGATAAATTCAGGACTGAAATACTTGGTTTTGAAGAACTTACCGAAGTTATGGGTGAAGAATAGCAAAGCAAACTGGTCGGAGATGAATTCATTGATCTGCATTGTGGCGAAACTCTCGGTAGAATAGAGCGCAAAACCGTTGTTGTTGGCGAAGATGTTGAAGTTTTCGAACAAAGGAACATCGCCGAAAATATATCCAGCCTGAATGGTAATAGATGTTTTTCCGATATATGGTGTTAAAAATGAATATGTTAGCTGCGCTTGTAGCTTGTCGAAGTTATACTGACAATCCAACACATCTTTGAGTCCTTTCTGATAGGAGAGCCAGATGACAGGTTTGCCAGATTGCACTGTCACCAAACCTTTCGGACTGAGCATGTAGCGCTCGCCTGGCGCGATACGGACTTTGAAATCGAGGGCTGTAATGCGTGATTTACCCCAATCAAAAGCTTCTTTGTCGCTGATGCTGAATCTCACAAAACCTTTACAGATTTTGGCGAATCGGGTAGACAATTCAGCTGCCGCAGTAGTGTTGAGAGTGGTCCATTTTATGTAAAAATACTTGTAGTTGCTCTCATTGAGAGGATTGTAAGGGTTGTTGAGGAAACCATAGTCGCCAAACGCCTGATAGATGTGATCGATGCTTAGTTTAAGTTCGAAATCCTGTTTCCGGTTGAATTTTATCTCGACATTACCGCCGTAGTTTGCATGTTTTGCGCCGAACCAATAGCCGAAATAGCCGCCAGCTTTCAGATATTTCGACAACCGCTCGTTGGTGCTTAAACCCAGACCGAGATAGAATTTGTTACCTATATTATAATTCATGATGTCGCCAAGTCCGATGTTGAATTTACCCCAAGGGATGGAGCCGTCTTTGAGGATGCTGCTGGCGGCGTTCATGAGGTTGTCGACATCGATGCCGCTATCTTCAATAATAGTGTCTACAAAGTGGTAAGTGTTTAATATTCTTTCGTTTAGACTGTCAGTGCGATAATCTTTCCAGTATTCTTCGCTCTTCTCGCCAGAGTCTTCAGCTAAGTCGATATCTGTTGAGCCGAACTTCTTGTTTTCAATTTTTTCGTTGACTTTTATGTCGCGGATATAGCTTTTGCCGATGCCGTTGAGTGAGGTGTTGGTGTTATCGGGCGTTCCCATCCCAATTTCAAGGGCATGATCTTGTGCTAGCATTCTGAGAAAAATGATGTCAGTGTTGAGCTGCACTGGGAACCATACCGAGTCGTTGATTTTTGCGTAAAGCTGCTGAATCTTGACATCTAAAGTATTTGATTTGTCGGCCGCTTCAGCTTTTACGTTGACGATAGCCCATCCGTCGGATGTGATTGTCATCACGCCTTTGAGGGCATCGAAGGCAATACCTCGACGAGGTTTGAACGATATTATATATAAGGAGTCGCCTTTAGCGGTAGGCATCACCGATTCCAAGCCGAAGAAATATCTCGACTTGCTGCCAGGTGTTATCGGGTTGACGTAGTTTTTCTCGTAAACGGTGATGA
>JAFYNO010000147.1 GCA_017549705.1 Bacteroidales bacterium
GTTGGCCAATGCTGTCCAGTCGCCTTTGCTCTTGCCTAAAAGCTTCTGTATTTCAACAGGAAGGTCTTCTTTTGAGAACTTGCTGCCGTAGATGTTCATCACTGCAATGAACATGTCTTTTTCAACACGGGCGTCGAGGTCTTTGAACATTGCGTCCACGTCCATTGCCTTGAGCTCTTCGGTTGCGGCTTTCTTGTCTTCTTTTGAGACTTCCTTGCTTGTCATTGTCTCGTAGTAAGCAGCAAACTCTGGGGCCACTGCCAAAGGATTGAGCTGTGAAAGGAAGTTAGGATAGAACAACAATGCGGCTGCTTCGCCCATCTGTGCATAGTTTGTCTCGAGTGTGCCGAGCACTTCGCCGTATTCAGCCTTGCGGTCTTCGTTGGCGTTGACCCATTCTGTGAAATCAGCTTCAAGAGCGGCTTTGCGTTCAGCCACTTTGTTTTTGCGCAACATTGTGATCTGGCCTTCGAAGTTCTTCCATGTGTTGGCCAAGCCGGCTTTGTTGTCGGCGTAAGCGATATTGACAGCCTTGTCAACCTTCATGTATTCGTCCATGACGTCGGTTTCGGCTTTGAACACTTCGTAAACGATTGGGTAGAACACATCGACGTTGTAGTTGATGCCGTATGACGACATGTAACGCTCTGTTGAGCCCGGGAAGCCCCAAATCATTGTGAAATCGTCTGGCTGTACGCCGTCGAGGCTCACTGGGAGACTGTGTTTTGGAGTGAGAGGTTTGTTGTTCTCTGAGAACTCGGCCGGTTCGCCGTTTTCGTCAGCATAGACGCGGAACACGCTGAAGTCGCCGGTGTGACGAGGCCACATCCAGTTGTCGGTGTCGCCGCCGAACTTACCGATTGACTGTGCTGCTGTGAACACGAGACGCACGTCGGTGTAGGTCTTGTAGACGAACATGTAGTATTCGTTGCCTTCGAAGAAACCTTTGATGACAGGGTTGAGTTTGCCGTCTTCTGATGCAGCTTCTTCAAGCTCTTTGGCTTTCTCGTTGATGGCTTTGTTGCGTGCCATGAAGTCCATGTCGTCGGTCACGACGCTGAGGATTTCGGCTGTCACATCTTCCATTCTGACAAGGAACGGTGCTGAAACACCTTCAGCAGGAAGCTCTTCGCTGAAATTCTTGGCTGCGAAGCCTTCGTTCAGATAGTCATGCTCCACTGTCGAGAGGGCTGCGATTGAGCTGTAGCCGCAGTGGTGGTTGGTGAAAAGAAGACTGTTGGCTGATACGATTTCACCGGTGCAGAAGAATCCGCGTGGATGTGCGCCGTTTGAAAGACCTACGATAGCGTCTTTCAGGCTGCTGTTGTTGATGCTGTAGAGTTCCTCAGGTGTCAGCTGGAGACCCATTTTCTGCATGTCAACGTAGTTCAAACGCTCGACGAACATTGGCAACCACATGCCTTCGTCAGCGCGCACGATGCCCATCATACCAAAGATGATGGCAAAGAAAACTGATAATTTTTTCATTTTTTTATTTAATTTAAACTTTAAAACTTTCAACTTTAAACTTTCAACTCTACACTATTTCGTAAGAAACTCCATTCCCATTTCGTACCAGATATCCTTCGGGATGCCGCATCCTGCCAGCTTGTCGAGGTCTTTCTGGAGCTCAGGTTTGATGACGCCGTCGGTGGCAATCCAGTTTTTCACATATTCATAGTCGCCGTTGCCCTGAGCCACGAGGATGGCACCGCCCAACTTCTCGACTGCGAGCTTCATCTTCGGGAAGTCGATGTTGTAGTAACCTTTAGTGTCGCGTGTGAAAGCGCCTTCCTTGGCCAAGTAGTTGAATTCTATCATGTTGGCTTTGCCGTGAGCCGAGGCTGCGCCAAAACGCACCGAGCGGAAGATGCCGGCCATGAATGTGGTGTAGTTTTCTTCAAGTGTGGTGTTGGTGTATTCACCCATCTCATGGAGCTTGGTCACGAGGAACAGGCCGAGGATGTCGGCTTTGGCCTCTTCGATGGCTGAATACTGCTCTTTCAATGCATGACGCACTGTGCCGCTGCCGTTCAAGGTGTTTTTGATGCCCAAACCGTGAGCCACCTCGTGGAACATCACATTGGCGAAGAATGCGTCGAACTTGATGCTCTGACGTGCTTCCGGAGCCACCAAAACCTCTGAAATCGGGACGACGATCTTGTCGAATTTAGCCTTCATGGCGTTCTTCAGCTGGAGCTTGCGGGTGCCTTTCTGCAGCTGCACTCTCTCGTCGTTAGGCAGGTTGATGGCGATGGTCTTCGATGCCATGTTGCAGTCGCCGCCGTAGAACACCACGTCGTATGCCGCCAAGTCGGCGTCGCTGCCCGGTTTCTCTTGTTTGTATTTGTCTTCGACAGGCAATTTGGTCTGTAAAACAGGCAACAATGCCACATAATGCGTCAGTTTTTCTGTCCACTCCTTGTCTTTGATGAGTATGAACGACTCGTGGGCCGCTTTGTAGCCGAACAAGCCGTCGGTGTAGTTTTCGATAGGTCCAACGACGAAGTCGACATTGTTGTTGCGGACATCCATCCATGCCATGTCTGAAGCATAGTAATCGTCGGTGAGCAAAGCCTCGGCTCTCAACTTCAGATACTCGGCAAACTCTTTGTCGGCTGCCAGTTCCGATGCCAGGATGAGCAGTTCGGCTGCCTTGTTGATATGCTGTGCGTAAGCCTCGTGATACCATATGGCGTGCAGACTGCCATCAGCGTAACGACGAACAAGTGTGTACTGGCTGGTCTTATCCGGGTTTTCCCATGCTTCAAACTCTTCTTTTGTCATGTCGGTCGGGTAGAAGCCTGCGCCGGCCGGTTTAGGACCGTAGCCGGGGATGAAAATGCGGCGGTTGTCGAGCTGATCCCAAGGGCCATAGTTGATTTCAGCATATTTGCGGGCGTTCGGGTCTTGTATCCCGTTGAGGAACTCGTTCTTGTCACCGCCAAAATTCTCTGTCCAGTAAATATCGTCCATGATATTGCCTGCCTTGAACAAAAGCTCCAACATCTTCACCTCGTTGTCGGAGAGATGGCTGATATCGGTGGTCAGGGTAACCTTTGCGTATTGGTTTGCCAGAGCCTCGTAATTTTCCTTGTTGCTGTCTTTCTTGTCGCTACAGCTTGCGAAAACCGCTGTAAGTGCCATAGCCATAGCCAAATATTTAATTTTCATGCTGAAATTTATTTAATGATGGATAATTTCTTTACTAAAGTGGTTGAGCCTGATAATTTCACGAAATATTGGCCTTCAGCAAGTGCTGAGATGTCAATGTTGTCGCATTTTTCGGCTTTTAACACTGTGCGGCCAGTCAAGTCGATAATCTCGACATCATTGATGATCATATCGCTGTCATTCAATATGTTGACTATTTCGCTGGCTGGGTTAGGATAGACATTCACACCAAGGTTGGCGTTGTTTTCAACTATTTCATTCACGTCGCATGAATTGTAGACGGGATTGACATAAATAATCATCCAATCCTCATGGTAGCAAAGCAGATGGAAGATGGCGCCCTCGTCGGTCGGGGTGTAGCGGCCTGAGTTGGCGAATCCGCGGCTGCTGCCCACGCCTTCAATCCAGTACTCCTGCTCGTCGGGCAAACCGATAAACATGAATGATATTTTCTTTCTCTCCAATCCGTTGTAGTCGGTTATGGTTGAAACCTCTGTCACTTGCATCGGATGGTCGTCATCGTCGTTGAAGAAATCGCCTTCCTCAAGTTCATAGTCGTACAGCATCACCTCGTCTTCGTAGGCACTGCCGTTGTACTTGCAGTAATAAACCTGATAGCCGTCGTTGCGGAATGCTCCGATAAGGGCGTCGTTTTCATATACTGTGGTGTAGATTAGACCGCCGATAGTTACATCATTGCCTAATGTTTGGCTTACCTCGAAAGTGCCTTGCGGGTTAGGCGGGCTCCAGATGTATTCGCCCATGATATACCAAGTTTGCGCGTTCACGCTCAGTCCGATAGCCAGCAAAGCCACTGTCAAAGCGGCTATTTTCTGGAAACTGTGTAAAAATTTTGCCATAACGTTCAAATTTAATGAGGTGCAAAAATACAAAAAAAATGATAGGGCTCCTCTTTATTTTTTAAGGAATTTCATTCTGATGTTCTGAGCCAGGAAGGCAGCCACATGATAGCCCGGAATGTTGGTGACGTTGAGCACGAAGTCGTAGTTGCGGGCGTCGTAGCGTGATACTCCGGTGTATTTTTTGGTGTATTCCTCGCGTTCACGGTCAACCTCTTTGATGCGTTTTCTGGCGGCAATCTTGGTGATGCCGTGTTTTTCGCTGACATGTTTCACACGGGCGTCGTAGTCGGCTATGAGCAGCACACGCACCACATTAGGGTGATTTTTGAAGATGTGGAAACCGGTGCGGCCTACAATGATGCACGATTCTTTAGACGCAATGTTGAGCAAAATCTTCTTTTGCAGAGCATAGATGTCGTCGGGCAGTTGGTTGGGGACATCGTATTCCTGCTCGATTTCCTCAAGCACATTTTTGTCGTAGACTTTCATATCCAGCAGAGCGCCGAGTTTGTATGCTATTTCTCTTCCTCCCGAGCCGAACTCGCGGTTGATTGTGATGATAAGTTTTTCGTCTTTCATAGTTTAAATATTATAATTATCAACTGCAAATATATAAAATTTTTAAACTTGAAACTAATAACTTTAAACTTTTTAACTGCTCTAAACTTTAAACACTAAACTAAAAATTATTATTTTTGCAAGTCATGGCTGGATTGTACATTCATATTCCGTTTTGCAAGTCGAAGTGCGCTTACTGCAACTTCTTTTCGGTTGTTTCCGACAAGCAACGCGCTGATTTTGTTGAGGCTTTGAAAAAAGAAGCAGTCGACCGAAAGGATTATTTGGGCGGTGAGGAAGTGCGTACGGTTTATTTCGGCGGCGGCACCCCTTCGCTGCTGAAACCAGCCGAGATTGGCGGTATTATCGACGTTTTAAGGCAACATTACAAGATAACGGCCGCCGCCGAAATCACTCTCGAAGCCAATCCGGATACTGTTTCAAAAGATACGCTAAAAGAATATAAAGAACTGGGAATCAATCGTTTAAGTATTGGTATCCAGAGTTTTTTCGATGACGATTTGCAGTATCTGAGCCGCAAGCACGATTCAAAACATGCCTTGCAGGTGCTGGAATGGGCTAAAGCAGCCGGTTTTCAAGAAGTTACGCTCGATTTGATATATGGAATTCCAACTTTGACCGATGAAAAATGGTGTCGAAATCTAGAGTTGTTTTTTGCAACCGGCATCAATCATCTCTCGGCCTACGCCTTGACTGTTGAGGAGAAGACGGCTCTCGGTCAACGCATTGCCAAAGGGCTTGCGGCGCCAGTTAATGAAGACTCGGTGATCAGACAATATGGAATTCTTGTCGAAATGACCCGGCAACATGGCTTTGAACACTATGAAATCAGCAATTTTGCCCGACCTGGTCATTATTCCAAGCATAACACAATTTATTGGAAGGGTGAGAAATATTTGGGATTGGGGCCTTCGGCACATTCATACGATGGCGTTTCCCGTCAGTGGAATGTAGCGGGCGTGAAAGATTATTGCGACAGCTATTCGTTTGAAAAAGAGAAACTTACGCTTGATGACCGCTACAACGAATATGTTATGACATCGCTTCGCACATGCTGGGGTTGTGATGCCGAATATATCCGAAACAATTTCGGTGAAAAATATGCCGAAAAGTTCGAAAAAGGCGTAAAAAATCACATTTTGGCCGGAAAAATGTTCCAACAAGATCAAAAATATATTTTAAACGACCACGGGATGCTTTTCGCCGACGGAATAGCAGTGGAAGTATTTGCTTAGCGTCATTTCTATAAAATTTATTAAGATTTGATTCAAAAAATTGCACCAAATCCTAAAAAAAATTAACAAAAAAGTTTGCGCGTCATTCAAAATTTTTGTATAATTTTGCAGCGATAACACATAGAAAGAATTGAAAAAATGAATGTTATGAAACGGAAGGATCCTATTGCAGAAGCAAGGCGTTATGTAGAGAATGCCAAAGACACATTGAGAGAAAAGGGGGAGCTTAATGTCGAGTTGAATCGTTATGAAGACGAGAAATATGTTAGAGCGGCTGGTAATTATCTGTGGCTTGGCGTGCTGCAGGCACTTGATGCCATATTTAATGTTAGGAAAGATCGTCGCACAAGGGTCGATATAAACAATTATCTGGAAGCTGTTGGTAAACGCGATCGGAAATTGTTGGCTTACGTTAACGACGGATATGATGTGATGCACCTTTATATGAATTATGATGGTAATCAAGCGAAAGATTTGTGTGATACGGGTTTCCGACTTGCTAACCAGATTATTGACCGTTGCGAGATGATGATGCCAAAGAGCTGATTTTTCATAAGTTATTTACATGCAGGCGCAGAAAATTGAGAACGCGAAGCTGGAGATGGTCGACAAGTTCGTCCGTTACACCAACATGAACATCTTCCTGACCGGCAAGGCCGGCACCGGAAAGACAACGTTTCTGCGCGGACTGGCTGCAAATCCGACCAAGCGAATGGTGATTTTGGCGCCGACAGGTGTCGCTGCCATCAATGCCGGAGGTCAGACGATTCATTCGTTTTTCCAGTTGGAATTCGGTCCACAGGTTCCAGATGATGCCGCCGAATCATCGCCTGGTAGAGACGTGCCATGGCGCGTCTCTACAGTGCAATACCAGAAAATGTCGGCGGTGAAGCTGAAAATCATTCGCTCGCTGGAATTGCTTGTGATTGACGAGATTTCGATGGTGCGTGCCGATTTGCTCGATGCAGTGGATGCCGTCTTGAGGCGCGTGCGCCGTAACGAAAAACCGTTCGGAGGCGTGCAGGTGCTGATGATTGGCGACATCCATCAGCTGGCGCCAGTGGCCAAAGAAGAAGAATGGGCGTTGCTGCGCGACTATTATAAATCGGTGTATTTCTTTGACAGTCATGTACTTACAAAGACACCGTACTGCTGCATCGAGCTTGAGCATATTTACCGGCAGGAGGACAGAAAATTTATCGACATTTTAAATAAGGTACGCAACAATCGCCTCGATGCCGAGAGCCTCGCAATACTAAACAGCCACTATAATCCCGACTTCGAGCCGAAAGATGATGACGGCTACATCACCCTGATGACGCATAACCGTCAGGTGGACGAGATCAACGAAGGTAAACTTAATGCGCTGAAAACCAAATTGTTAAAGTTTGAAGCAAAGACTTTTGGCAACTTTCCTGAGACATCATATCCGACAAAATCTGATCTTGAGCTTAAAATCGGTGCACAGGTGATGTTCGTCAAAAACGATCCATCGCCTGAAAAAATGTATTTCAACGGAAAAATCGGCAGAATTATCGGTTACGATGAGGATAGCGGATTGGAAGTTAAATGCGGCGACGAGGTGATAGAGGTGAAGCCTGTCACATGGTCGAATTTTGAGTACAGAATCAACGAAGAGACCAAGGAAATTGAGGAGAAAGAGGTTGGCAGCTTCACGCAGATACCGTTGAAACTGGCATGGGCGATAACCATCCACAAGAGCCAGGGTTTGACATTCGACAAGCTGATTTTGGATGCAAGTCTGGCATTCGCGCACGGGCAGGTTTATGTGGCGCTGAGCCGTTGCACCTCGCTCGAAGGCTTGGTCTTGAAAGCGAAGCTGTCGCAGAGTGGTTTGTTTAACGACTTGACTATCAATCAGTTTGTAGCTGAGTTGCCTTCAAGAGAGCCAAATGATGAGCAGTTTGAATACAACAAGAAGCTTTATGAATCCCAAATGTTGTTCGAATTGATTGATTTTATTGACATTGAGAGCGATTTGAACGGCATCCGCAAGGTGGTTTTTGCCAACAAAGGCAGCTTCGATGCCTCGGTGAGCGATAAATTGGCTCCAAAAGGGCAGAAGTTTCATGAAGAAGTGGTGGAGGTGTCGGCAAAATTCAAGCGGCAGATTGGCGGTATTTTGAAAGATAACTTCCAGATTGACAACAATTTACAGCTTCAGGATAGGATTAAGAAAGGATGCTCGTATTTCTTGGACAAAATGGCCGATTTGGACGAGATTGCCGGTTTGCCGTTCGAGACCGACAACAAAGCCGTCAACGATCAGATAAAGAAGGAGCTAGACGCTTTCAACATCGATTTCTTTGTGAAAAAAGCCTGCTTGGAGTGTTGCTTGGGCGGCTTCGATATGAAGAGATATCTCGCTACGAAAAATAAGAAAATCGTTGAGGCTGAGGAACTTAACAAATCTAAAAAAACAAAGTTGTCGAGAAAGCATCTGTCGAAAGAGGATAACAAGTTGTTCAAGGCCCTGGTGGCTTGGCGCGAGCAAGTGGCTGACGCTCTTGAAATTAGCGAAACCAGAGTTATCCCGACAACAACGCTTACAGCCATTGCCGAGAAAAAACCGATGTCGGTGAAGGAACTGAAGTCGCTGTCGAAGGTCGGCGCTACCCGTTTGCAGCGTTTCGGCGCCGATATTTTAAATATAGTGCTTGAGCATCAAGGATTTAAGAAGCAGGTGTTTGACGATGCGGAGTCGAAACAGGAGCTTGAGCTCAGTGCTACATTGCAGCGCACAAAGGAACTGATAGAGGAGGGGCTTTCGATTGATGAAATTGCTGCAAGGCGCAATATGTCACGGTCAACAATAGAACAGCATGCGGCTGAGCTGGTGCTTAAAGGCTACGCCGACGCCAAAGATTTCATGAGCGAGGAACACTACGAAAACATCGTGGAGTACTTCACCGAAACGGAGGATTCATCTTTGGGAGCGGCAAAAGACGTGCTCGGTGAGGAGTACTCATGGGGTGAACTGAGAATTGTTTTAAATGAAATGAAACGTAATACATTATGAAAAAGTTAGTAATTCTCTCCGGAGCTGGCATTAGTGCCGAAAGTGGAATCAGTACGTTTCGTGACGCTGGCGGGCTGTGGGACAAATACCCTGTGATGCAGGTGGCGTCGATTGAGGGCTATGAGGCTAATCCTGAATTGGTTATCAATTTCTACAACGAACGCCGCAAACAGCTTTTAGATGTAAAGCCAAATCAAGGTCACATTCTCTGCGCTGAGTTGGAAAAGTATTTTGACGTGACTGTAGTGACGCAAAACGTTGACAATCTGCACGAAAGAGCCGGCAGCCATCACATCATCCATCTGCATGGCGAGCTGACCAAGGTATGCTCGAGCTTCAACCCCAACGATTCTCGCTACATCCGCGAACTGAAACCCGAGGAGTTTGAGGTGAAAATGGGCGACAAAGCCGGCGACGGCAGCCAGTTAAGACCTTTCATTGTGTGGTTCGGCGAGGCGGTTCCAGAAATCGAGACAGCAATTAGATACGTTGAGAAAGCCGACATCTTTGTCATAATCGGCACTTCAATGAACGTGTATCCGGCAGCGAGTCTGCTGTATTACGTCCCTGAAAACGCTCAAGTGTATCTTATTGATCCTAAGGATGTTAACGTCAATACACGTCGCCCGATAACGCATATTAAAAAAGGTGCATCGGAAGGAATGAAGGAGCTTCTTGAGACCTTAGTCTTTAGACCTTAGACTTTAGTTTTGTTTGCGTCAGCCGACTAAGGTCTAAAGTCTAACGTCTAAGGTCTATTTATTATTAAATTGATTCATTGTCAGATCCGGGCCTATTGCCACGAAGCTCTTGACGAACTCCACGGCGACGTCGAGGCGGGGCTGGATTTCATCGATTTCCTGCTGTTTCCACTCGCCGATGACGAAGTCAACCTGATGACCTTTGCTGAAGTCGTTGCCAATGCCGAAGCGCAGACGGCAGAAGTCGCTGCTGCCAAGCGACTCGATGATGTTTTTCAGGCCGTTATGACCGCCATCGCTGCCTTTTTTGCGCATGCGGAGCGTTCCGACAGGCAAAGCCAGGTCGTCGCAAACAACCAAGATGTTCTCCATCGGGATTTTTTCCTGTGTGGCCCAGTATTTAACGGCTTTTCCGGAAAGATTCATGTAGGTTGTAGGCTTGATGACAATCATCTGGCGGCCTTTGTGCTTAACCTCCGACACCATTGCCAAGCGTTGTGTGGTGAATGTGCCGCCCAGGTCCTTAGCCAGACGGTCGGCGACCATAAAACCGATGTTATGCCGCGTGTTGGCGTACTCGGCTCCGATGTTTCCCAGACAAGCAATCAAATATTTCATGCTGCAAAAATAAAAAAAAGCCTTCAAACGAAGGCTTTTTCCATATAAATTTCTTGAAATTTACATTATTTTGCTTCTGCTGCCGGTGCTGCTGCGCCTTCTGCTGGAGCTGCTTCTTCAGTTTCTTCCTCAGTTGCTGCGTTACGTGGAGCCTTAACGTCAACCACGATTGTGTTTTCAGCGACGAGAACCTGGATCTTTTCGAGTTTCAGGTCTTTCACCTTGATAGCCTGGTTCATCTGAAGCTGTGACACGTTGACGATGATGTTATCCGGAAGGTCGTTGACGTAGCCGCGGACTTTCATCTTAGGCAGGTTCATGATAAGACGGCCACCACGCATAACGCCTGGGCATGTGCCTTCTGTACGCACTGGAAGCATGACTGTGATCGGGTTGTCTTCGTTCACATCGAGGAAGTCGGCGTGAAGAACCTCGTCGGTAACAGGATGATACTGAATATCTTGGAGGATGGTGTGGTAAACTTTACCGTTGATGTCGAGGTCGATGATCAATGTTTCAGGAGTGTAAAGAATCTTCTTGAAGTTTCTTGCATCCATTGCAAATTTCACCTGTTCGATGTTGTTACCGTAAATGACGCATGGTACGAGACCTTTTGCGCGCAATGCTTTAGCATCTTTTTTCCCTACGTTCTCGCGAAGAGAACCGCTCAATGATACTGAATTCATTTTTTAATTTTTTAAAGTTTGTATTTATTTTTTGTTGAAGAATTCGCTTAGTGACTCGTAATTCTCCACCTTATGAATAACTTGGGCGAAAAGTTCGGCTGTTGAGAGCACGTGGATCTTCTTGCTTGGGTTCTTCAGCGGGATGGTGTCTGTTACAACCACTTCGTCGAATACTGAATTGTCGATTTTTTCCATTGCCGAGCCTGAGAAAATCGGGTGTGTGGCGAAGGCGCGGACGCTGCGTGCGCCATTGTCTTTCAGCAACTGGCCGGCACGTGTGATGGTGCCTGCTGTGTCGATGATGTCGTCGATGAGGATGACATCGCGGTCTTTCACGTCGCCGATGAGGAGCATCTTCTCGATTTCATTCGGTTTTGAACGCTGCTTGTGGCAGATGCAGAACACTGTGCCGAGCATCTTGGCGTATGACGAGGCGCGACGTGTACCGCCGGCGTCAGGTGAAGCCATGATAGGATCATGCAGGTTCAGGCTTTGGATATAAGGTACGAAAATCTTTGATGCGTAGAGGTTGTCGACCGGGATGTCGAAGAATCCCTGAATCTGGTCGGCGTGGATATCCATTGTGATGACGCGTGTTACACCGGCAACCTGAAGGAGGTTGGCAACCAGCTTGGCTGCGATGCTGATACGCGGACGGTCTTTTCTGTCTTGACGGGCGAAGCCGAAGTAAGGAATAACGGCGATGATGCGGCGTGCCGAAGCGCGTTTGGCGGCGTCAACCATCATCAGAAGTTCCATGAGGTTTTCTGTTGGCGGGAAGGTAGATTGAATCAAAAATACGTCTCTTCCGCGTAAATTTTCCTCAAAACTTGGCTGAAATTCTCCGTCGGAGAACACTGTTACGTTACATGTTCCGAGTGGGCTGCCATAATATTCGGCTATTTTATCTGCCAAATAACGTGTGGCTCTGCCTGAAAAGATTGATACAATGGGCTCTTGCATAATTCAAATTTGTTTGATTAAATTTTTCGGGTGCAAAATTATGAAAAATTTTGTTGTGTGTAACAAAAAATGTATTAATTTTGCACCCGAAAAAGTTCATTGAAAATTTGAGCCTAGGTGGCGGAATTGGTAGACGCGTCGGTCTCAAAAACCGATGAGGTAATGCTCGTGCCGGTTCGATCCCGGCCCTGGGTACGATTTTAAAAAGATAACCCTCTGATAATCAATAGATTTCGGAGGGTTTTTTGTTGCCGGGTCGCCAAAGGGTCGCCAAAGATGACAAAAACATAGGCTTCGTAATGAAAAAATAAAGCTCGTTTTTAGGAGATTTTTTGAGGGTGTTTTAAGAAGAAAAATGGGTGGGGAGTTGGATGTAAAAATGGTGCAAACGTTATTAAACAATTTGCACCAATACCCAAATAAATAACCTTGCTATCGCAAAGTCAATGCAAATATACAAAAATATTTAATGTGTAGATATAAAAAAAACCGCCCGAGCGGTTTTTTATTTGAAACAGATAATCTGTTATTCGAGATAAAACATTCCACAATAGTGGGAGTTTGAGATGAGCTTGCCATCTGCAGAGCGCATTGTGATGTAAACGTGAATGTGATCACCAACCCACTCATCGGGAAATTCGCAGTGGGTGCTGTGGGTTGAACGGGTGAAGCCGTTCATGAAATACATCACTTCTTTCTTCTCGGCATTGCAGACAACGACCATAGAGATGTCGTCGGCGGAGGCATTGCCGGAGCCTGAATTGTCTTGCCATAGGAAATCGATTCCGTTGTAGTTGGCATAGACTGTCTCGACGATGGGCTGAGTAAGCAAGCCGTGAGACCAGACCAGCTTGGAATAAACTGGGCTGTAATCGGGATAGTCGCCAGTGATGGCGTTGCGCATCATTTGTGATGCGGCGTAGTTGAGCGGTGATTGATGCTTGGCAACATCCTTGAGACCGACGTTGAGGAACTCAACGGCCTGGCTGAGGAAATTGCGAGCGAACTCCATTTTTGTGCGTTGTTCGATTTGTTTTGGCGTGCGAGGATTCTTGGTGTGGGTGGCGATGCCACGCATGTAGGCGGTGCCTTTCCAAGAGGCACCGATGACGGTGCCGACCTTGCCGGAGAAGCCTCCCAAAACGCCTTGTTTAATTGTTCCCATATTATTTAATGTTTAATTGTTTATACTTAATAGTTTTAATCATCTTCGTTGATGTGCAAGCTGTGAAAATCCAAGCAGTTGTTGGACACCTGACCGAGTGACTTGTCGTAAACAAACACCCAGCCAATGAGATCCTTGTTTTCATCGATTGGAAATCCTTGCATGACGAGTGAGGTTCCTGTGGTGAATGGCTCGTCGTGAACGTGAGTGAACCAGGTGTTGGAGGTCTTATCGTAGAGGATGAGAATGAAACCTGGATACTCTACTTCTGAGTTGTCGTACTGGATTGCTCCAACATACCAATGGCCGTTTTCTGCAGGGTCATCGATAGCAAACATATCGAAGCACTGCAGAAAGCCTTTGGAGAGCTGCAATTTCTTATAGATTACTACTGGCTCGCCGCCATGGTTTTCAATTGCACCTGGATAGTTAATTTTGACGGCTTTGTTGAATGTGGACATGCCATGGTCGTAGTCACCGAAGGTGAGGCGAAGCGTTGAAGCTATTGGCCTCAGAACTTCGATAATAGCGCTCAGCGCACGCTGACAAAATAATGTGCCCCACGTTGCTTGGGTTGTATAATGCTGAGGCATGCCTCGCATATAAGCTTTGCCTTTCCAGCTGGCACCGATGACGGTGCCAACTTTGCCGGAAAAGCCCCCGAGAATACCTTGTTTAATTGTTCCCATAATACATAATCTTTATATTGTTTTTACTAATGATTAGCCACCGTTGACTTCGACGTACTCAAGTGGATTTGAGACTTGGCCGGTGACTGGATCGTAGGTGCAAGCGAAACCGAGGTATTGTTTGGCTGCATGCAGAGGCATGCCGCCTGAGAATTCCAGAGTTTCTCCCGCATCATAATGTTCTTTGATGATACCTGAAAACCAGATACCATCTTCGACGTCATAAATAAAGAAGATTAGACCATCAAATTCAGGAAGTTGAGAATGATCCATTATTGTAGAAACGTAGTAATTGCCGTTCCCGGAGTAATCTTCAATAAACAAGCTTCTGAAAGCCTTGAGAGTTCCTTTTGAAAGGA
>JAFYNO010000148.1 GCA_017549705.1 Bacteroidales bacterium
CCGGGGTCCTGCCGCGGGGCGGTGGCGAGGCGCTCCAGCACCACTTTGCCGAGCGCGATGTCGTCGGCCGTGGACGCGTAGTCCTGGGCGGCGGCGGGACGCAGGGCCGTCAGGAGAAGCGTGACCAGCAGGAAGAATTTCCGGATCATCAGGCGGTCTTTATCAGTGCACGGCCCGCACGGCCGTCGATGCAGATCTGCAGGTCCTGTTCGAAATGCACCTGGCGCAGGAATTCGGTCTCATACGCCGCGGGCATCGCGTCGAGCCGCGCCGCGTCGAAACATTCGCCGTCGCGGGCGAAGGGATTGACGTTGACGTAGCCGGCGTTGAAGGAGGTCATATTCTGGAAGAAATGCGTGCCCTGGCTCGGGTCCACGCGGAAATTCTCCAGACAGCACTCGACGATGGCGCGCGCCTCGGAGATGTCGCCCCACTGCACCGGAACGCCCAGCGAAGGGATGCTGGAGCCCCAGCGGCCGTAGCCGACGAGGGCGTAGTTGAGACCGGCGGTGCGCATCCGCGCGTTGAGCTCCTTGAGCTCGGCGGCCATCTGCTGCGTCTTCAGCACGTCGAAGGCGGAAGCCTTCAGATAGACGATGTCGCGCACGCCGCTGATCCAGCCCGGACCGATGGCGCTGCCGGAACTGACCAGCGCGTCGGAGGTGTCGATCTTGGACCAGTCCACCTCGGCGCCCAGGCCGTCGGACGAGATGGGACGCACCTGCAGGACGTTGAAGATGGCGGGGCTGTCGGGTCCGACGTCCAGGTTGGCCGCGAACTCGATCTCGACGCCGCACTTCACTTCCTTCTGCATGATGTCGAGCAGCTCGCAGAGGATGTTGGAAAGCGGGAAGGTGTTGTATTTGAGAATGTGCGCGAAGGTGACGAATTTCGGGCCCTGCGGGGCCGGAGAGTCCACCATCCGCATATTTTCGTAGTCATACGTGGAGACCACCTTGGCGAAGCTGCGGAACGCGCCGCAGTCCGTGACCGGGATGCGGTCGAGGTTGACCGCGTCGTCGACGGAGGTCTTGAACTTGTCCGGCTGGAGGTCCAGCGCGAACATCGCCTGCTGCGTCTCCGTCATCGTCAGCTCGGGCGTGGAGGTCTGCAGGACGTTGCGCGGGTATTTCGGGGAGAAGCGGAGCACCTGGTCGCCGTCCACGACGGCCTTGCCCAGGCCGAAGGCGATCTTGGCCACGCCGTCCTCCGGCGTCTCGTGTCCCAGCGGGTAGAAGTTGACCGAGCGGGCGACGCCCGACAGGGTCGGGAAATAATAGCCCCGATCCTCGGTGCCGCAGATCTCCTGCAGCACGATGGCCATCTTCTCCTCGGAGAGGACGTTGGCCGTGGCCGTGATGTAGCCTCTCGACGAGGCGAAATACACGGACGCATAGACGCTCTTGATGGCCTTGGAGAGCAGGCGGAGCTGCTGGTCTTCGTTCTCCGTATGCGGAATCATATAGGTCGAATAGACCCCCGCAAACGGCTGATAGTAAGAATCTTCGAGCTTCGAGGACGAGCGGACGGCCAGCGGCTTGCGGACGTGGCGCACGAAGATGCGCAGCGCGTCCGTGAGCTCCTGCGGGAGCGTGGAGGCCACGAATTCCGAGAGGATCTCGGCGTCCGACAGCTCGGAGTTGATGACGTATTTGAGGCCGTTCTCCCGGATGAAACGGTCGAAGTATTCGGTGGTGATCACCAGGGTGCGCGGCACCAGCACCCGCACGTCCTCCCACTTGTCGTAGAGGTCGTATTTCTGCAGGATGTGGTTCAGGAACGCGAGGCCGCGGGCCTTGCCGCCGAGCGAACCCTTGCCGATCCGGGCGAACCAGATGGCGTCGTTGTAGGTGGCCGGATCGAAACTGGCCACCACGCCGAGACCCTGGCTGATGCGGTAGTCCCGAATCATCCGGAGGTTCATTTCGCGCACGTGCGCGACGTCCTCGTCGGAATGGATGCGGATCGGGCGGAACATGTCGCCGATCGCGAAGATACCGCGGCCGTAGAGCCAGCGGGAGATGTAATTCTTGTCGGCCAGTTCGCGCAGGGCGCTGTCGGACATCCCGGCGATGACCTGCTCGAACTCGTAGAGGTTGCGGGCGCGCGCAGTCACGCGACCCGTCACGGGATCGGTGACCACGAAGTCGCCGAAGCCGAATTCGCGCCCGATGTATTCCGACACCTCCTGGGTGAGGGTCTTGGAGCGCTTGTGGACGAAGCCCACGCCCAGCTGCTCGGCCACGGCGCGCATGCTCTCCTGCGAAGACTGCATCAGGAAGGGCAGCATCGGGTTGTCGTTGCGCACCAGGCGGCAGAGGTCGATGCCGGCGTCGATCTTCTCCATCTCCGGCTTGTCGCCCTTGTGGATGACGAAGCCGATGTCGGAGATGATGCCGATGACGTTGGACTTGTATTTCTGGTAGTAATCGTAGGCCTCGTCGTAGCACGTGGCCATCAGGATCTTGGGACGGGCGCGCTTGCGCTGGAACTGCTGCTCTTCGTTGAGCGCGTCGCGCACCGCCTCGCTGTTCTGCTGGAGGACCAGCTTGTAGAGCAGCGGGAGGTAGGTCGAGTAGTAACGGACGGAATCTTCCACCAGCAGGATCACGCGGGCGCCCATCTGGAGACAGTCGTGCTCGGCGTTGAGCTTGTCCTCCAGCAGCTTGATGATGGCGATGAGGACGTCGGTGCTGTTGTTCCAGCAGAAGACGTAGTCGATGCCGGCGTGGTCGCTCTCCGCGATGCGGCGGTAGATCTCCCGGGAGAAGGAACTCAGCAGGACGATCGGCGTGGCGGGAGCCAGCTCCTTGGCCTGGACCGAGAAGCCGAACACGTCCAGTTTGCCCACGTTGTACATCGTGATGATGAGGTCGAAGCGGGTGTCCTCGCGGAGGATGTCGAGGGCCTCCAGCGTGGACTCCGCCCGTACGATGGACGGCGGGTTGCTCAGGTTGAGTTCCGCGTAGTCCTGCGTGATCTGGGCTTCGATGTGTCCGTCCTCCTCGAGGGAGAAGCTGTCATAATTGTTACAAACCAGGAGGATTCGGCGAATCCTCCTGGCCATCAATTTTGTGTAATCCGTGTTACTGCTCATAGAGTGCTGTTAGACCAGACCCTGGTCCACCATCGCGTTGGCCACCTTGATGAAGCCGGCGAGGTTCGCACCCTTGACGTAGTTGATGTAACCGTCCTCTTCCTTGCCGTACTTGATACAGGCGGCGTGGATGTCGGACATGATACGGTGCAGCTGCGCGTCGACTTCTTCAGCAGTCCACTTCTGGCGGATGGAGTTCTGGGTCATCTCAAGGCCGGACGTCGCCACGCCGCCGGCGTTGGACGCCTTGCCCGGCGAGTAGAGCATCTTGGCACCCTGGAAGATGGCGATGGCTTCCGGCGTGGAGGGCATGTTGGCACCCTCGACGACGCACCAGCAGCCGCCCTTCACCAGGTTCTCCGCGTCAGCCTTCTCGATCTCGTTCTGCGTGGCGCAAGGGAGCGCGATGTCGCAGGGGATGCGCCAGGGGCGCTCGCCCGGGAAGTACTGGGCCTTGGGATACTTGTTGACATATTCTTTGATACGGCCGCGGCGGATGTTCTTGAGTTCGAGCACGAACTTGTGCTTCTCCTCGTCGAATCCGTCAGGATCGTAGATAAAGCCGTCGGAATCGGAAAGGGTCACGACCTTGGCGCCGAGACGCATCGCCTTCTGGGCGGCGTACTGGGCCACGTTGCCGGAACCGGACACGACCACGGTCTTGCCCTCGAAGCTCTCGTTGCGGGTGGCGAGCATTTCCTGCGCGAAGTAGCAGACACCGTAGCCGGTAGCCTCCGTACGGAGAAGGCTGCCGCCCCAGGCGATGCCCTTGCCGGTCAGCGTGCCCGTGAACTCGTCGCGGAGGCGCTTGTACTGGCCGAACAGGAAGCCGACCTCGCGGCCGCCCACGCCGATGTCACCGGCCGGCACGTCCGTGTCGGCGCCGATGTGGCGGGAAAGCTCGGTCATGAAGCTCTGGCAGAAACGCATCACTTCAGCGTCGGACTTGCCGCGCGGGCTGAAGTCGGAACCGCCCTTGCCGCCGCCCATCGGGAGCGTGGTCAGGGAGTTCTTGAAGGTCTGCTCGAAGGCGAGGAACTTCAAGATGCTGAGGTTCACGCTGGAGTGGAAACGGATACCGCCCTTGTAGGGGCCGATGGCGCTGTTCATCTGAACACGGTAGCCGCGGTTGACGTGAATCTCGCCCTTGTCGTCGGTCCAGGGAACGCGGAACATGATGACGCGCTCCGGCTCGACCATACGTTCAAGGATCTTGAGGTCCATCAGATGGGGGTAGGAAGTCACATAAGGCGCTACACTCTCCACCACCTCACGGACAGCCTGGTGAAATTCTTTTTCGCCAGGGTTGCGTGCGATCAGTTCATCCATGAACCGGTCGACGTAGTTCTGTGTGAATTTGTCCATATTTGGGGATTTAACTAACCGGATTCAAATGTAAGAAAAAATTTTAATAAATACACCCGGCCGACTGAAAAAATGTCAGAAATTTTGACAATTTGTCCTGATTATCAGCACTTTAGGCCCATTTTTGCGCCAATTTGTCTCATTCCGGCAGGTGGTCTGCGAATTGTAAGTTCATAAGGCGTCCCCCGGACGGGACAAGGAATAGTTAAACATTATTTAATATAGGAGATTTGATTATGTATCCCGCAAGAAGAAACCAGGCTTGGATTCCAAGCGTTTTCGGAGATCTGTTCGACGATTTCGCCGTGATGCCCGCGAAGCAGTTCGCTTCCCCGGCCGTCAACATCAAAGAGACTGAAAAAGCCTTTGAGATCGAGATTGCGGCCCCGGGCATGACCCGGGACGACTTCAAGATCCGCGTCGACAACGACGAGGAGCTGGTGATCGCCCTGGAGAAGAAGCACGAGGACAAGGAAGAGCACAAAGGCGAGAATTACCTCCGCCGCGAGTTCTCCTACACCTCCTACCATCAGGCATTCACCCTGCCCGACAACATCGACATCGAGGCCATCAAGGCCAATATGACCAACGGTGTGCTCGGTATCGTGCTGCCCAAGAAGACGCCGGAGAAGCAGATTCCCGCTTCCCGTCACATCGCGATCGAATAAAACGCACTACGCGACTACTAACTACTCGCCCGCAGCCCCGCTGCGGGTTTTTTTGTGCAGGAAGAGGGAGACGACGGCGCAGAGGCCCATCAGGAAAGGATAATAGAGATATGGGATGATGGCTGCGGGCGAGATGCCGGCGAGGCCCGCCGCCATCAGCAACTGCGCCCCGTACGGGATCAGGCCCTGCACCAGGCAGGAGAAGGTGTCCAGCAGGCTGGCCGTCTTCTGCGGCGGCACGCCGAAGCGCTTCGCGATGTCGTGCGCGATGCCGCCGGTGGTGATGATCGCCACGGTGTTGTTGGCCGTACAGAAATTGGCCAGGCTGACGATGCCGGCGATGGCCGCTTCGGCGCCGCTCCGGCCGCGGATGCCCTTGGAGAGCGTCGCGATGATGAAATCGAGGCCGCCGCCGACGCGGATCAGCTCCAGCAGGCCGCCGGCGAGCAGGGTCACGATGATCAGCTCGGACATCCCGGCGATGCCCTGTCCGACGGCGCCCAGCCAGTCCACCCAGCTCAATTCGCCGGAGAGGAAACCGAGCAGCGCCACGAACGCGATGCCGGCCGAGAGGACCACGGTGACGTTGAAGCCGCAGAGGGCCAGCGCGATGATCAGCAGGTACGGCAGCGCGCGATACCATTCGACGGCCGTCGTTACGGGCGCCTCGGCCACTTCCCCGCCCCGGATCACGTAGAGGACGGTGACGGCCAGGAAGGCCGGCAGGACGATGCGCAGGTTCGCGCGGAACTTGTCGCGCATCTCGCAGCCCGCCGCGCGCGTGGAGGCGATGGTCGTATCGGAGATGAAGGAAAGGTTGTCGCCGAAGAAGGAGCCGCCCACGATGACGGCGGCCATATAGGGCTCCGGGATACCGCACTGGGCGGCGATGCCGGCCCCGATGGGGACCAGCGCCACGATGGTGCCCACGCTCGTGCCCATCGCCATCGAGATGAAGCAGGAAGTCACGAACAGGCCGGAAAGCAGCCAGCGCGGCGGCACGGCGCCGAGCATCAGCGACACGGTCGCGTCCACGGCGCCGATCTGGCGCGCGGTCTGCGCGAAGGCGCCCGACAGCAGGAAGATCCAGATCATCAGCAGGACATTGGGATGCCCCGCTCCGCGGGAAAAGGCAGCCAGGCGCTCCGTCAGCGGGCCTTTCGCCACGGCGATGCCGTAAACGCCCGCGAGCAGGAACGCCGCGGACACGGGTACCTTGTAGAAGTCCCCCGCAACCACGGAGGATACGAGATAAACCAGCAGGAAAACAGCCAGCGGACTGATGGCCAGCAGGCCTTTCGAAACACTACCTTTCACGATTCCTAGTCACTTGACGGCACAAATTTAAAAAAATTCACCTATATTCGCTCTTCCAAACCGATAGCTTATGACCAGACTATTCTATGCCTTCCTCGCCGTCGCGGCCGCCGTCTCCTGCTCCGCGAAACCGGATTTCCCCACCGCGCAGTTCACCACGCCCGACGGGCACGAAGTCGAAGTCACGATGATCCACCACGGCTCCCTCGCGATGAGCTACAAAGGATACCGCATCCAGATCGACCCCGTTCTGAAGATGGGGGCGACCGAAATCAATTATTCAGCATTCCCCAAGGCGGACTGCATCCTGGTCACCCACGAGCACGGCGACCACTTCGATCCCGAAGCCATCCGCTTCCTCTCCAAGGACGGCACCCGCGTGCTCCTCAACGCCGCTTCGCAGGCCCAGCTGGGCAGCGGTGAGGCCGTCGCCAACGGTGACACCCTCCGCATCGGCAACATCGGCCTGGTCGTCGTCCCGGCTTACAACATCACCGAAGACCATCTCCAGTTCCACCCCAAGGGGCGGGACAACGGCTATATCCTGGATTTTGACGGGTTGCGGATCTATGTGTCCGGCGACACGGAAGACATCGAGGAAATGGGGACTTTCGGCCCCGTCGACGTCGCCTTCCTCTCGGTCAACCAGCCCTACACGATGACCACCACCCAGTGCGTCGAGGCTGCGATGACCCTCCAGCCCAAGACCCTGGTCCCCTACCATCTCTCCGACACCGACCTCCAGGAAATCAAGACCGTCCTCGACACCAACGACTCCGGCATCGAGGTCCTCCTCTTCGACTCCCTCCGTTAACCTTCGTCGGGGTTGACGGGCTTGAGCCGCTTACGGTCGTAGGCCTTGCGGGATTTGTGCAGGACTGCGCGGAAGCGGACGGGCTTGCCGTGCGCCTCGATCTCTTCGAGGCGGGCGGCGCGGCGGTTCGCTTTCAGATAGTCGTCCTCCGTGATGCGGAGGCGTTTGGCAGCCTTTTTCCGGGTCACGTTAAGCGGGATAATTGAGATTGGCGTCGGTGGCCTGCTCCAGCACTTCGTGAAGATATCTGGCGGCTTCCCAGCGTGCCATCGGCAGGTCGTGCAGCAGGTAGTTGCCGCAGTCGCGCGCGGCGGCGCCGGGCACCTCGCCCTCGAATTCCGCAATGAAGCGGAACGTCTCCTTCAGCAGCGGCAGGAGGTCGGCGGAGCTGTAGTCCCCGCGCACCAGCAGGTAGCAGCCGGTCAGGCAGCCCATCGGGCCGAAATAGACGATGCGGTCCGCCCAGACGGGATGGTTGCGCAGGAAGGTGGCGGCCAGGTGCTCGATGGTGTGGATGGCGCCCTGGCCCAGGGCCGGCTCGCGGTTGGGCTCCTTCATCCGGAGGTCGAAGGTGGTGACCACCTCGCCGCCGACGGCGTCCTGACGGGACACGTACACGCCGCGCAGCAGCTTGTCGTGGTCGATGGTAAAGCTCGGTATCTTGTTCATTACAGCTTGTCTATCAATAATTTCAGGAAAGAGAACGAATCGTCGGCCACCTTCTTCCAGAAATCCTGGTAGGCGGCTTCGGTCTGCTCGCGCGAGTCGTGGACATCGCTAATGAGCCGGAAGCTCAGGAACGGCACGCCATAGTGGCGGCAGACCTGCGCGATGGCCGCGGACTCCATGTCTCCAAACGCCGTTGGCATCAGTATCCAAGATGGCTTTCAGCTTATATTTGCCCGGATCGAGGTATTCGAACGCAAGTTCTTGTGTCTGATTGATTATTTGTGTGTCGACGACATGATCTTTTGAATCGAGCAGCTCAATTATCAGTTGAGGAACGCTTTCGGGCTTCTCAACCATAATGTAAATGTTGCCGAACAACGACTCTTCCTGGACGTTGAAACGCAGTTTGGTTGTGTCGTTGGTTAGCCCGCTGAATCCGAAGAAAGTGGAGTCGGGGAATATGATTTGATAGCTCTTTTCGGGTTCAAGTTGTTTGTCGAGCTGGTATCTGAAGCCGTATTGGTCGGCTTTGGAAAAATGCAAATCGTTGATTATGGTGTCTTTATCCACAATAAACCAAGTTGTGTCGTGGACGTTGACTTCGGTAATAGGCTCGTTGAAGCAAAGTATCAGCGACTGCTCGGGTTTTAGTTTGCCGCTTTTTAGGTTGCTGCCTACAGCCAGACTCTTAGGCTGGATATCTGTCTGTTTCTTGCGTTTTTTGGAAACAGCCTCGCGTGGTTTCAGGCTGATATGTATTGTGTCACTGATGTTTATGCCATCGTTGATGCAAATGCGCAAACTGTCTCTGTTTGGCGTGAAATACCATAGCACCGTGTCTTTTTTTGCCGAATAGACAGGCATGATGTTAAAAGTGTCCGGGAGTTCTTCCAAGGCGGTTATGCTGACATTATCGGCCGGATAACGGAACACGAAGCGCAGCAAACCCGACTCGACAAGCTCTTTTTTGAAAATCTTCTGCACGGAGTCTTCCTCAACGAAGGTGAAAATTTCGATGCCGTTATCCACGGCAGTGGTGTCGTCGACGGCCGAAAAACTTTCGGCAACTGGCCTGACAAGACCTGGGTAAAAACCGATTTCCTCGTTAGGAAGATCGTAAATCATATTGGAGTTGTTGTCTTTCAAAACAAAGACATGATACTCGTTGTCGGCCAGACCTTTAAGCTCGAATCTGCCTTTTTTATCGGTCTTTGTGCAATAATCGAAAGTGACGGTGTCGGCTTCGACAGTATACAGCCCGACATAAAAATCTTCGGCAGGTTTTAAATCAATGGCTTGAGTCACCGTGCCTTTAAGCGTAAGTGAATCCAAACTTTCGCCTGTTGAGAAGACGTAATTGAAACCTTTCAAAACATTGCCCTCATGCAGATCCTTGATGGCCTCGCCGAAGTTGATGGAATAGGTTGTCTCAGGCTTTAGAGGCTCTTCAAATTTGATAATCAATGTTTTGCCGCTTGTGCGATAAGTGGGCTTTTTTTTCAGCGGAGGAGATATCAGAATGTTGCTCGAAGCGTTGTTGAGTGTGATAAACTCGTCGAAACTGATATGTATGGTTTTTCCGCTGAAGTTAGTTGAATTGTTGGCGGGCGACGATTCCAGCACTACCGGAGGTTTTTCGTCCTTCGGACCGCCAGCCGGAGTCACCACATTGGCGCAACGGCCAAGAAGAGCGACTGCGGCAACCAAAGCTAAATATCTGATTATCTTTTTCACGTTGCAAAAATAATAAAATAAGTGTTAAACCCTATCGTAAAAATTTGTATCTTTGACACATTATTATTAACTGTATCGATATGAAAAGAATAATCACATTATGTTTGTTGTTATGCGCTTTGACAATTAATGCTCAAGTAACGCAAGTATCTGGAAATCAATCTGGTACGTGGAGTGGTGAAATCCATCTCATAGGCGATGTAATGATTCCTGACGGCGAGACACTGACTGTCAATGCCGGGACATCGGTGATTGCCGACGGATATTTTGGAATGACAGTGTTGGGCAATTTGTATGCCATCGGCGAAGAAGGAGCTTGGATTTCGTTTACAGTTGCCGACACTACCGGTTATTCCGATTATGAAAATCCTGAACTGGGCGGTTGGAAAGGTTTGTATTTTCATAAGCCGGGCAACGTTGAATTGCGTTATTGTGATTTTTCTTATGGAAAAACTTATGCTGGCGGTGATGGAGGCGTGATGCGAATTAGTATGGCTAATGGGATGGAGATTGCCAACTGCCGTTTCCACCATAATACCACACGCAGAAGGGGCGGCGCGGTTTATGCCGAGAATTCGTCAATGCTCATTCACGACAGCGAAGTTTGCAACAACCTGGCAGTGGCTTGTCCTCCCGACTATACTTGGGGTGTCGGATTTCAGTTTTTGAAATGTGATCTTAACATTCACGATATGGTTTTCCATGGCAACGTCAGTGAATCGGCTTACGGCGGCGGCATGAACATAGACAGTTGTAATATGATTTTGACAAATGCCGTTTTCTATGATAATCATGTGGTTAACGCAGGCGGTTTGGGCATACAGCGTTGCAAGGAATATAACGTGAAAGTGTCCAATATGCTCGCATACAACAACTCGGTGATACATTATGGCGGCGGTATGGCTATGGCCACTTCCGATCCTGAGCTTAACAATATCACTTTGGTGAACAATTATTGCGGCGGTGGCGGTGGAGCCGGATTCCAGACCGCTTTTGATGCTGCGCCGACTCTGAACAACTGCATTATTTGGGGCAATCATGCATTTGCAAATATCAGCAGCAAAGATGAAAGAGATACTGTCGAGTATTATGACGGTTCGCAGATTTGGCTTTGGGGCATGGATTGCCGTCCTGTTTTCAATAACGGCGTTGTTCAGTATGGCCTCGATTCAATTTTTGGCCGTGAATATTTGGAGGAAGATGATTATAATGACATGATTGATGCCGATCCGCTGTTTGTGGACGAGTTGCACCACGATTACCGTCTGCTTGCCGAAAGTCCGTGCGTCGATACCGGCTTGGAGGATATTTCAGGCTTGTATATTCCCGACACCGATTTGTCAGGCGCACCGCGCGTTTTCAATGACCGCATCGACATGGGTTGTTACGAGTGGAATAACATAGGCGTGGGTGAGGTTGTGGCCAATGCCGGCAATCTGTCGGTTTACCCTAATCCGTTGAATGCCAGTGCTTATTGCGAAGTGAATCTAAGCCGTAAAACCGATGTGGTGATTAGGCTGATATCGCTTGACGGCAAGGAAGTGTATCGTGAGAATTGCGGCGTTTTCGGCTCCGGCCTGAATCGCATTTCGCTTGCGACTATGGTTGAAAGTTTGGAGAAAACTAATAAAATGTATATATTATCAGTTGATAATCAATATATTAAGATTGTTTATTAAGTGCGTTAACAATAGACTGAGATGAAGATGAATTTCTTGAAAGAGAATAAGAATGCGTTGTACATAGCATTGTGCGTTTTGGCATTTGCATTGATCACCCTCTTGTATTTTTCCCCGATAATTCAAGGAAAACGCCTGAAACAGCACGATATTGAGATGTATAAAGGCATGTCGCAGGAGATAGTCGATTTTAAGGCTCAAACCGGTGAGCAGAGTCTTTGGACCAACTCAATGTTTGGCGGAATGCCGGCCTGGAACATAGGTGTGCCTCAAACCAGCAATCTGATGACTTATGTCAACAGAGTTCTTAATGCGGGATTTCCGCATCCTTTGGGCGCTGTCTTTATCAGCATGTTGGGCTTTTTCATACTGCTGCTGGTGCTCGATTGCAAGATTTGGGTCAGTTTCATAGGCGCTTTGGCGTACGGATTCACTTCATATCTCTACATAGTGTTAGGTGCCGGACACAACTCCAAAGCTGTGGCAATGGCCTATATGGCTCCGGTTATCGCAGGTATATTGTTGACCTACAAAGGGAAATATCTGTGGGGAGCGGTGCTGACTGCTATTGCTTTGGCACTGGAGGTGAGAGCCGGACATCTTCAAATCACATACTATCTGCTGCTTATCGTGATTTGCATTGTGATTGCGGAATTGATTGAGGCTGTCAAGGAAAAAAGATACATTCATTTTGTCAAGGCTAGTGGCATACTTTTAGGTGTGGCTGCTTTGGCTGTACTGACGTGTACCACAACACTTTACGCCAATTATGAGTTCGGTAAGGAAACAATGCGCGGCAAGCCTGTGCTCAAACAAAACGCTGATATTCAAACCAAAGGGCTCGACAGAGATTATATAACACAATGGAGCTATGGCATAGGTGAAACCTGGAGTCTGATGATTCCCAATGCCAAAGGCGGCGCATCGGAATACATCGGCAACAGCAACCCGGCTCTTGAACATTGCGATTCGCGTTTTCGCTCGACCATAGCACAGCAGAACGCCTATTGGGGCGACCAACCAGGCACCAGCGGACCGGTTTATGTGGGTGCAATCGTTTGTTTCCTGTTTGTTTTGGGGCTTTTCGTTGTGAAAGGCAAGTATAAATGGGTGTTGCTGGCAGCCACCGTGCTGTCTGTTTTGCTCAGCTGGGGTAAGAATTTTATGGGATTTACCGATTTCTTTATCGATTATTTCCCCGGTTACAACAAGTTCCGCGCTGTTTCGATGACTCTGGTGATGGCCGAGGTGTGCATGCCACTGCTGGCTTTCCTGGCCTTGGCTGAGATTTTCAAAAATCCCGATTTATTGCGGCAAAACAAGAGATATTTATATATTTCGCTTGGAATCACCGGAGGCTTGTGTCTGTTGTTTTATGTGATGCCGCAGGCGTTTTTCAATTTCCTCAGTCAAAGTGAGGCGGCGCAATTCAAGCAGTTGCAGGCCGGTCAGGACGGAGCTCTGTACACCGCTTTCGCCAATGAATTGGAAAGCGTGCGTGTGGCGATATTCAAAAAAGACGCCATCCGCAGTTTCCTGTATATCTCTGTGTCTGCAATAGTCATACTGCTTGGCGTCAGCGGAAAAATGAACAAAAAATACATGTTTGCATCATTGGCATTGCTTGTGGTGCTTGACATGTATACCATCGACAAACGTTATCTGGGCGACGGCAATTTCATCGACAAGCGCAAGGCCGACAAACCTTTCGCGATGAGCGACATCGACAAGCAGATACTGCAGGACAAGGAGTTGGATTATCGTGTTATTAACCTCGCCACCAACACTTTCAACGATGCCAGCACATCTTATTTCCACAAGTCGGTTGGCGGTTATCACGGGGCCAAACTTCGCCGTTATCAGGATATCATCAGCCGTTATCTCAGCAAGTCGGACAACAACTACTGGAAAGTGCTTAACATGCTGAACACCAGATATATAATCTATCAGAAAGACGGTAAAAAACTGGTTTCGCGCAACTACGATGCTTTCGGCAACGCATGGCTTGTTTCTGATATCAAGTGGGTGACAACGCCAAACGAGGAAATCGATGCCATTGCCGCAACCGACGTTAGAAATGTGGCTATAGTGAACGAGGAATTCAGAAATCTGGTTGGCGGATTCAATGCGACACTCGCCGAGGGTGCCATTCAACTGCTTGAGTATAAGCCAAATGAGCTGAAGTACGGCTTTGATTCATCGAAGGATGAATTGGTAGTCTTCTCTGAAATATGGACTTCGAAGGGCTGGACAATGTGGATTGACGGCGTTGAAAGTCCGTTGTTGAGAGCCGATTATATTTTGCGTTCGGCTATAATTCCGGCAGGACAGCATGAGATAGTAATGCGCTATGAACCAAGGATTTGGAAGATTGGCAACACAATACAATTGATAACATCGCTTTTGCTTCTGATAGGATTGGCAGTTGCGGTTTATTTCTCCACTAAAAAATGCGCAGAGTCCTGATCATCACATATTACTGGCCGCCATCAGGCGGTTCAGGCGTCCAGCGTTGGCTTAAGATGTCGAAGTACCTGCCCGAAAACGGCTGGCAGCCAGTGGTGTATACCGCCGACAACGCCGAGTATCCGGTGGAAGACAAATCGCTTGACAGTGATGTGACGCCCGAAACCGAGGTGATCAGACAGCCTATTGTTGAGCCGTATTCCTTCTACAAAAAGTTTCTTGGAATAAAGAAAGGGGAGAAGGTGAAGGCCGGCTTTATCAACGAGGGTGCTAAGAAAACCGGGTGGAAGGAAAACTTGAGCGTTTGGGTCAGAGGCAATTTCTTTATTCCTGATGCGCGTTGCTGGTGGATTAAACCTTCGGTAAAATATTTGACAAACTATTTGAAGGAACATCCTGTCGATGCTATGATTTCGACAGGTCCGCCGCATTCCATGCATCTGATTGCCAGAGCGTTGCATAAAAAATTCAACATCCCGTGGGTGGCCGATTTCCGCGATCCTTGGACTGACATCGATTTCTACAAAGACCTGAAATTGACACCTTGGGCCGACCGGAAACATCATCGTTTGGAACGTCAGGTGTTGACTGAAGCCACCAAGGTTGTGACTATTGGCTGGGACTGCGCCAAAGGCTTGGAAAACCTGGGTGCTAAAGATGTTGCAGTGATTACAAACGGATATGATTTTGATCAACCGATTGTTAAGGTACACCATGACACGTCCATGCTGGATCAAAGGACGTCGCCGTTCACCATGTCGCACATTGGAATCATTGGCGCCAACCGCAATCCCGAAACATTTTGGCAAGCGTTTGCCGACATTGTGGAGACGCGCCATGGCACGTCTCTACCGATACGAATCCGTTTAATCGGTCAGGTTGACAATTCAGTGCTCGAATCGATAAAACGACATAGCATTGAAAAATACGTAGAAATTACCCCATATATTCCTCATAGTCAAGTGCTTGAGGAACAACAAAAATCAGATGTGCTGTTGCTGTTCATAAACAACAGCCCAAATGCCAAGGGAGTGCTGACCGGAAAGCTTTTCGAATATCTGGCGTCGGGCCGGCCGATTTTGTGCATAGGTCCCGAAGACGGCGACTCGGCACGCATTTTGAGTGAGACAAAAACCGGCGTAACAGTAGATTTCAGCGATCAGGAAAAGATGAAATCGGTGATATCGGATCTGATTGCAAAATATCAAGCAAATCAGTTGGTTGCGAACGATATTAAAGCGGTTGAAAAGTATTCAAGACGAAATCTGACCAAAGATTTTGTCAAAATTTTGAATGAAATAATATGAAAGTTTTTGTGATTTCAAAGGGAATGCCGACGGAAAAATATCCGCTCAATGGCATTTTTGAGTTCGACCAGGCTAAGGCTCTCTCAAAGGTCGGCGTAGATGTTGCAATGCTTGTAATTGATTTTCGTTCAAGGAGTTACAAGAGAAATTACGGATGGTTTACATATGAAAAAGAGGGTGTGAAGGTCTTCGAGCTTTCACTGCCGCTTGGTGTTTACCGCCGTGCCTTGCCGTTGTTGCGTTGCTTGATGGTGCGTCTTTACAAAAAAGCAGTAAAAGCAGTGGGGAAACCTGATGTAATTCACGCGCATTTTTATTCGATAGCAGCTATTGCGGCTGTATTGAAAAAGAAGTACGGCCTTCAATTTGTTGTGACTGAACATAGCAGCAAGTTGAATAAAAGTGTATTGGAAATCAGCAAATTAGATGCAAAATTGGCAAAGGCGGCGTATCAAAATGCCGATAGGGTAGTAGCAGTGTCAAATGCGCTTGCTGAAAATTTGCGAGCCAACTTCGAAGTGGAAGCGACAGTGATTCACAATATCGTGGACGTTTCTCGTTTTCAATATGTTAAGCGTGAACCAAAGAACAATTTCACTTTCATTTCCGTTGGCAATCTTGTTCCGATAAAACATTTTGATTTGCTTATTGACGCTTTTGCCGAGGCATTTAAAAATGACAAATCTGTCGCTTTGAAGATTGTGGGTTCTGGCTCGGAGATGAATAAGCTGCAAAGCCTTATAAATCAAAACAATATGAATGGCCAAATCGTCCTATTGAACGAGGTCGGTCGTGACAAACTGAAAGAAATTTATCCTCAAGGCGACGCTTTTGTGCTTGCTTCGAAAAGCGAGACATTCGGGGTGGTCTTCATCGAGGCTATGGCTACTGGATTGCCTGTGATTGCTACTGATTGCGGCGGTCCAAGCGATATAGTGAATGAGAAAAACGGCTATCTGATACCTGTTGATGACAAACAAGCACTAGTTGAAGCATTAATAAAAATGCATGACAATGCGTGTAGCTTTAATTCATTGGAAATCAGCAAGATGTGTGCTGAAAAATTCTCTCCGGAGAAAATAGCGAACTCGTTGGTGAGCCTTTACAAAACTACTCGTAGAAATAGATAAATTTCGAGTGAATCCAGCGGTCTTCTTCCTTGGGAAGCTTCATATAATCTTTATAATAGCTCTTTAAAACGGCATCGTAATCGTTTGGTGCTGAGAATTTTATGCCTTCAAACTCAATTTCTGAAAGAGGGAAAATCTTGTCTTTCGCAATGAATGAATTATAAGGATTATGCTCCAATCTGAACCCGAGATTGTTGGATTTCCTGATTTTCAAAATTGCCCACAACACGTTGATTAACAGTCGCATAAACGGGAAAGTGATACCTGCGACAATGTTTTTGAAATTGACATACTGCGGCACATTGAAAAACTGATCGGTCTTTTTTGCCCATTTTGCAAGGAACTTAACTGTTTTTCTGGACACTTTGGGGTATTCAATAACCTCGAAAATATCGATGAAAATACCTTTTTTGTATGGTGAGGTAAAATCCTCGTGCCGCTCAATGAACAAAGAGTTGAGGTCGCGAACCTTGCAGATGGTGCGTTTGTATGACGGATCGGTTTCTTTGTTTTGCAGAAAAAGCCAGTCGGGAAGCTCTTGAGGTGCTATTTCTATAAAACGATGATAATCAGAGCTTAACATGCATATGTCGAGGTCGTCGTCCCAAGGGATGAAGCCGCCATGACGGACAGCGCCAAGCAAAGTGCCGAAATCAATCCAGTATTTGATGTCGTGTTTTTTGCAAATCTTATCGACTTCCAGCAATATCGCGACTTCGCGCATCTGCGCTTTCCTCAGTGCGGTGCCTTCGCCGTTAAACATTGAAAAATCGTCCATTATTTTCTTGCAATTACTCTAATGTATGTCTCGTTTTGACCGTTGAATGGCGCAAAATCCTTGGCCTCGGCTGCAAAATCAAGCGTAAAGCCCAGCTTTTTCAGGTAATCACAGAGATCGTCAAAATTCAAAAATCTGCGGTAGTGATCATCCAAAATGTAGGCGTCTTTTTCGTTTTCAACAGCTTCACCCACTTTGTATATCTCATTTTTCTGACCTCTCACCTCAATGCAAAGCAGACCGTCTTTTTTCAGGTTGCGGTATGCCCAGTCGAGAGTACGGTCTTGCTGCTCTTTTGAGATGGAATGCAATGTAAATCTTGAATAAACAACGTCATAAGGCTCATCGTCGACCATATCGGTGAAGTCGTCGCAGCGGAAATCGATATTATCAAGATGTTGATATTGTTTCATCAGGAAGCAAATCTCATTGTAGCATTGGTCGATTGCGTCAACCCAATGTCCCTCTTTGGCGAAAAACACAGCGTCGCGTCCGTTGCCACAGCCAAGTTCGATAATCTCAGCTTTTTTATCTCCAAGTAAATCGGCGACATAGTGCGCAAACAGCGACGGCATCAGCTCGGCGTTTTGTTTCAGATAATATTGCTCCCAATAATTGAAATCCATATTAAACACTATAATGCGTTCGCGCCGCCTACAATTTCGATAATCTCGTTGGTGATGGCTCCTTGACGTGCTTTGTTGTACGACAGATTGAGTTCTTTCAACAACTCGGCGGCGTTGTCGGTTGCCTGCGTCATCGATACCATGCGGGCGCCGTGCTCCGAAGTGAAACTGTCAAGCAATATCTTATAAAGCTGAAGCTTTAAAGTCTTTGGTATCAATGTGTTAAGAATTTCTTCCTTTGACGGCTGGAAGATGTATTCAGTCTCGTCGGCTGGGTTATTATCCGCTTCAGCAACATTTTGGCTTACTATCGGAAGGAACTGCTCTTTGGTCAGAATCTGAGTGCCGGCGTTTTTGAATTGGTTGTAGATGAATACTATACGGTCGTATTTTTCCTCCACGAAATCGTTCATCAGCTTTTCGGCAAACGCCACGGCTTTGTCGTAGGTCAGATTGTCGAGCAATTCGTTCTGGTTGCCGGCGACCCGATATTTTCTGAAAGTCAGCGTTTCCTCGATTTTCTTGCTGATACAAAGTATGTCGACGTTGCCTTTGTCGTACTGCACCTTGTAATCATTCTGAATCGCATTGATAGTCTCGCGAAGCACTGTAACATTGAAAACTCCGCACAATCCCTTGTTGGATGCTACAGGTATGAGCAGTATCTTCTCGTCTTCAGGATTCTCTTTGTGAATCTTGGCATAAACTCCTTCTGTCGATGATTGCAAAGCACCCGACAGATTTTGCATAATGCCGTGAAGTTTGGAAGCATACGGACGCAACGCCAGAATCGCTGTTTGCGACTTGCGGAGCTTCGATGCCGACACCATCTTCATGGCAGATGTATTCTGCATGGTGGAATTCACCGAATTTATTCGTGTCCTAACTTCCTTGAGGTTTGCCATACTTATCAGTCTTTCTTAATCATTGCGCTGACGATTTCTTCAGCCGCTTTTGTCAGAGTGGCTTTCTCAGCGTCACCATAGTTGCCTGTACGCAACGCTTCCATAGTGTCTTTGTGCGAGTTGTTGAGATAGCTCAGATAACGTTTCTGGAACTCTGCCACCTGATTAGGCTGAATCTTTCTCAGCAGGTTGTTCACGCCGCAGTAGATGATTGCCACCTCTTCTTCAACTCTCAATGGTGACGACTGAGGCTGAATCAGAATCTGCACGTTACGACGGCCTTTGTCAAGAACGGCCTGAGTGGCTGCGTCCAAGTCGGAGCCGAATTTGGAGAATGCTTCCAATTCGCGGAACTGTGCCTGGTCGAGTTTCAGGGTTCCGGCCACCTTCTTCATTGATTTAATCTGAGCCTTGCCGCCCACACGCGACACCGAAATACCCACGTTGATGGCCGGGCGTATACCGGCGTTGAACAGATTCGTCTCGAGGAAGATCTGTCCGTCGGTGATGGAGATCACGTTGGTCGGAATGTATGCCGAAACGTCGCCTGCCTGTGTCTCGATGATAGGAAGTGCTGTCAGTGAACCGCCGCCTTTCACCTTGCCTTTCAGGCATTCCGGAAGGTCGTTCATCTGTGCCGCAATCGCATCATTGTTGATGATTTTTGCAGCTCTTTCAAGCAAACGTGAATGCAGATAGAACACATCGCCCGGGTAAGCCTCACGTCCTGGCGGACGACGCAGCAGCAATGAAACCTCACGGTATGCCACAGCCTGTTTCGACAAGTCATCGTAGATGATGAGAGCCGGACGGCCCGTGTCACGGAAGTATTCGCCAATAGCGGCTCCGGCAAACGGGGCGTAGTATTGCATTGCGGCAGCGTCTGATGCCGTGGCGGCCACAACTATGGTGTATGGCAGTGCGCCGTGGTCTTCCAAACTCTGCACTATGTTGGCGACAGTAGAGCCTTTCTGTCCGATTGCGACATAAATGCAATAGACTGGTTCTCCCTTGTCGTAAAACTCTTTCTGATTGATGATGGTATCAATGGCAATTGAAGTTTTTCCTGTCTGACGGTCGCCGATGATGAGCTCACGCTGTCCGCGTCCAATCGGGATCATGGCGTCAATGGCTTTGATACCGGTCTGAAGCGGTTCGTCAACGGGCTTACGGTAGATGACTCCAGGAGCCTTGCGCTCCAACGGCATCTCCACGGTTTCACCCTTAATCTCACCCTTGCCGTCGATAGGCTGTCCCAAAGTGTTGATTACACGTCCGAGCAGTCCTTCTCCCACTTTCACCGATGCGATGCGGCGTGTGCAAACCACAGTGTCGCCTTCGTTGATGTTGCCGGCTTCGCTCAAAAGCACCACGCCAACGTTGTCTTCCTCGAGGTTCAAGACGATGCCCATCGCGCCGGTTTTCTCAAACTCCACAAGCTCGCCCGACTCAGCGTCACGCATGCCGTAAACACGTGCCACACCGTCACCGACATTGAGCACAGTGCCTTTCACATCCAACGCCGCCTCGTCCTCGAAGTTAGTCAGTTCGTTAAGCAGGATTGCTGATACCTCAGCGGGTTTTATTGTTCCCATATTTCAAATTATTAATATCCTTTAACATACAGATTATCAGAGAAGATTGACTGCAAGTTTCTCAGTTTCGTCCTTATGCTTTCGTCATACTGATAATCCAGATAATTTACCACAAAACCGCCTATGATTTCTTGGTCGACTTTGTTGACAATCTGAACTGTGCCGTTGATTTTGTCTTTGACGCAATAAAGAAGTCGGTTTTGTGTGTCTTCATCAATCTTTACCGCCGTGGTGATTGTCACCATGGCGATGTTTTTATATTCGTAATACATGTCGCGATATGCTTCAACAACTAGCGGAATTATGTTCGTGCGGTTCTTGTCAAGCATCAACATGATGAATTTCAATGTGTTTGCCGAAAGCTTATCTTCGAAAATTCTCTTGATAATGCTTTCTTTTTTGTCTTTCGAGATGAAAGGTTGTGACAGTATGTTGCGCAGTTGACGGTTTTGCTTGAGTGTGCCGGTGAGCAGCTCAAGGTCGGCCAATCCCTGTTCGGCCATATCGTTTTTTATGGCGAACTCAAGGAATGCCTTTGCGTAACGGCGTATCAACAAAGTGTTTCTCATACTATCTTATTGATTTTCGGCGTCTTTGATGATTTTGTCGATATAGTCCATCTGGGCATTGTCCTTTGAAAGTTCCTGTTGCAGAATCTTCTCGGCGACTTTAATCGAGATGTTGGCGATTCCGTTTTTAATTTCGGTCATCGCCGCCTTATACTCGTTCTCAATGCTCTCTTTGGCTGATTCCACCATGCGGTCGGCTTCTACCTTGGCCTTTGCCTTGGCGTCTTCAATTATCTTCTCACTTGATTGGCGGGCTTCGTTGAGCATACGTTCGCGTTCCTCACGGGCCTGCTGCAGCAGAATTTCGTTGTGAGCCTGCAGCTTTTCCATCTCCTCATGAGTGCGCTCGGCTTTTTCCAATGCCTCGGTAATCTTCTCCTCACGTTGTTTCAACATCTTGTTGATTACCGGGAAGGCAAATTTGGCAATGAAGAAGAACACTATGCCAAAGGCCAGTGTCATCCAAAATATAAACCCGAAATCAGGACTTATTAATTCCATTTCAAATTATTTTACAGACTCTAAACTAGTCTCAGATTGCAACCAACCGTTGCAATCTGAGACGCTTTTTTTAACCGACTGCGACCAACAAGCAGACGACCACCGCAAACAGTGAAACACCTTCCACGAAAGCGGCTGCCAAAATCATGCTTGTCTGAATGTTACCAGCTGCTTCAGGCTGACGAGCCATTGATTCCAATGCGCTTGCGCCGATTTTACTGATACCCATTGCTGCGCCGATGACGGCGATACTGGCAGCGATAGCGGCTCCCAACTTTGCCAGAGGTGCCAAATCTGTTGCTGCCTTTGCTACTTCTTGTAACACAACTAATAATGACATAATACTTTTTATTTAAAAAGGTTATTCTTTATGATGCTCCTTACTTGCCATCCCGAAATACAACGCCGACAACAGCGTAAACACATACGCCTGGATGTAGGCCACCAGAATCTCAATGACATCAACAAAAATCGCCAGAATCAGTGAGAACACCGACATTCCGACACCGCCTGCCATGCTGATTTTAGCCACGATGAAGATGCTGCTGATGAAGCCTAACACCACAATATGACCAGCCGTGATGTTGGCAAACAGACGCACCGCCAGCACAAACGGCTTGGTGAAGCAGCCTACTGTCTCGATGATTGGCATCAGAGGCAGCGGGAACTTCAAAAACCACGGCACGCCCGGCGTGTTGAAGATGTCCTTGTAATATTCTTTGTTTCCGAGAAGATTCGTGATGAAGAAGGTGAACAGAGCCAAAACCGCAGTCACTGCGATGTTTCCCGTAATGTTGGCTCCGAATGGGAAAATCGGTATCAACCCCAGCAGATTGTTGATGAAAATGAAGAAAAACACCGTGACCAGGTAGGGGAGATAGCGGTCGACGCATTTTTCGCTGATGGCTTTGCGAGCGATGTCGTCACGCACATAGACGATGAGCCATTCAATCAGTGATTGCAAGCCTTTTGGAGCTTTCTCGCCACGTTTCTGGTAGGCTTTCATCACAAGATAGAACAGCACTATGATTAGTGTGCATGAGATAAACAGCGCCATGACATTCTTAGTGATTGAGATGTCTAACGGGCGTTTTTGAGAGCCGTCAGCGCCCAAAATCACTACTTTGCCTTTGTATTGGCCTTCGTGCGGTATGGTAAATGTGATGGTTTCACCGGTTTTTTTGTCGGTTGTGACATAAGTGGCGCTGTCGTGAAGCCGTTTGGTTGAAAACGAATAGATGCGCCCCTCGTTGATGACTATTATTGGAAGATTAATGCCGACATGATGGCCTTTCCATGTGAAAAGATGCCAGTCGTATGAGTCGAGGACGTGCTCAATAATCACTTCGCCTGCTTTAAATTCCTCGTCCGATTTGTTTTCAGCAACGACAAAATTCTGTGTGCTAAAAAGCATACATATTAAAAATGAGATACTTATGACTTTTTTCCAGAATTTCATCAAAAATACATTTCACTTAATTACGAATTGCAATTATACGAAATATTTTTGAAATAAAGAATATCTTTTTTGGAGAAAAAAAGTCAACAAACCGACAACAATTCTCTTCCGATTTCATGAACGCCATCGACTATACGCTTACGCTGAGCTGGACGAGGGTTGCGAACACCATTGGCATAATGCGACAAAAGCCGTTGGTTGATACCAGTTACTCTGCTCAAAGCTGCCATTTTCGCATACGGTTCGCAAGCATGAAGAAGTGATGCCACATCAACATAATTATAATCAAACGTATAATCACCAGTGATGAGCCATTGCGGAACAAAATCGCCGTCGCGGAGCATGCCATCGACGTGGAAACGCAGAGTATCGGATATCTCTTTTTTCAACTCATTGATATCATGAGCTGTTATAACAATAGAACCCGGAACATTGTCGCTCAATGCCGCACAAAAGTTCTTTTCAATCCATTCAACATTAACTTTAATTGTTTCCATATTATATATCAAAATAAAAATCCATCCATAAAATTAACACTGCAAAGATAGTAAATTTTATATCATAAAAACAAAATTTCAAAAAATTTTTATTTGTCGAATGATGTTATTATTTTTGCAGTCTAATAACTGACTGTCCTAAAAAGGGGAAGTTTACATTTTTGCATCGAAAAATTTAAAGAATATGAAAACAACATCAGTAGCTTTAGGCAGTTATTTCGACGACTTTATTGCATCTATTATTAAAACTGGCAGATATAACAACGCCAGTGAAGTAGTACGTGCAGGACTCCGTCTCCTGGAAGAGCGCGAACAGAAAGTGGTACAATTGAGAAGTGCCATTCGCGAAGGAATTGATAGTGGCCGGAACGACAATTTTGACCCTGAGACTAATTTGAAACAACTAAAAGCCAAACATTATAAAAATAGAGATATGGACTTACATGGTTGAAATTCTTCATCAGAAAATGGATATCTATTCTAAGTTTGGTTGAATTTTTTGCCTCCCCCCAGGTCGCTTCGCGGTGCGGTGGCCCGGCCCGAATCGCGGGGCAGCGCAGGCCCAAAAGACGGACTAAGGCATTGATACTCAAGCGGGGCGCCTGGTCGTTTGCTTCTGAAAGAAGCACTCCCCGCGCTGAGTATCACAGCCTTAGACCGGCTGCAGGGTGGGCCGATAATTCGGGCCTTGATCTTTGGTTATTTCCATCAAGGGAAAGAACAAAAAAACATTTTTTCAAAAAAACTTGACAATTAAAAAATAATATGTATCTTTGCAACTGAATTTTAGTTGCAGATAATATGAGTAAGAAAGAGAAGTTGGTACAGCGGCTGTTGATGTTGCCGAAGGATTTCACGTTTGCGGAATTGGAATCATTGTTGATTCAGTTGGGATTTGAAATTGATAATAAGGGAAAAACATCAGGGTCGAGGATAAGGTTTTATAATCGCGAAAAGCAGTTGCAGTATTTGGCACATAAACCTCATCCGACATCAATAATAAAGCCTAATGCATTGAAAGACATCGTAATATACCTACATAATAATAACCTAATTTAAGATGGAAACATTAAAATACAAAGGATTTATCGGAAGCATCGAAGCCGAGCTTGAGGATGACACCCTTTATGGGAAAGTTCTCGGGCTTGACAAAGGTGTTTTGATAACCTACGAAGGACAAACATTGTCTGAACTGAAGGCTGATTTTGTCAATGCCGTTGATGATTACATTGAACATTGCAAGGCTAATGGAATTGAACTTCACAAATCATACAGTGGAAGTTTTAATATTAGAATTCCTGTAGAACTTCACGCAAAGGCTGCCGCTATGGCGCAAGCAGAAGGTATTTCGCTTAACGCTTTTGTTAAAGAAAGTTTGTTGAGGGCTGTGATGTAGCAAATTTTATGGTTTCACAGAACGATTTCGTTGTATTTCAAAACGGTTTTTAATCCTTTACTGTTGAAGTAACTAAAGACTTCTTCTTCCGGAAGTTCGGTTGCTGCCAGGAAGAAGTCGCCGCCCCAAGCGCCGAGCGATTTGATAATACCCTGAAAATCAGGATATTGGGATTTTAACGGCGGCTGATCCAGACAACGGCTCATGATTGCCTCATGACGCGAAAGAAGAGCGCAGAAATCATTGAAAGACGTTGTTTTAACGAGTGCGTCGGTAATCTCGGAAATTTCTGCGCGTTCTGCTGAGAAATCAATGGTTTTCGCTCTTTCTTTAAACGATTTCACCTCCTTGCCCGAACTTTGTTTATGCCCTTGATAAACGAAATACAGTTTATCTGCAAATGCAGGTTTAAAATCGACGGTTTCAACTATCGGCTGGCCGTTGTCAAGATGATAAATCAATGGTTTTGAAGCTGTTGCACATGCGATATCGTAACCAGAGCCTCCCATAGTGCGCTTCAATAACTCGTACGGATTGACATCTGCCCATTGCGAAAGCAGGGAAATCAGAGTTGAACTGCTGCCTAGTCCCCAGTCTTTGTCAAACTCAAGGCGTGTCACGAAAAAATAGTCGTTTTTATCTTGTAAAACGTTAGGATTAAGCGATTTGATCTCGCTGAATATTTTGCACAGCATATCGGCTTTGGCCATGTCGTCGGAGGCATGTACCGTGAAGCCGTATTTGCTGAATATCGATGCAAACCAGAATCCTTTCGGGGTGTAGGCGTCCCAATGTATCATGCCTTCCTGGATGTCGATGGTCTTAACCTCCAGCGACTGCCCAAGATTCAACGGCAATGCCAAGGCTCGAGCGCCCTGAAGGACGAGGTACTCGCCTGATAGAAGGAATTTGCCGTTAGCGTGATATTTATTCATTGTTTTATTTGTCATTTCGACCGACCAGAGGGAGTGGAGAAATCTCCGGCACTAGAATGATTCGAAACAATTATATACAGTAGATTTCTCCATTCCGCTTCGCTCCAGTCGA
>JAFYNO010000149.1 GCA_017549705.1 Bacteroidales bacterium
AATGAACAAAGATTTTAATACTATTGAGGAAGCTTTGGAAGACCTTCGTGCAGGTAAGATGATCATCGTGGTTGATGATCCTGACCGCGAAAATGAAGGCGATTTGATTTGTGCGGCTGAGTTTGCGACCGTCGAGAATGTAAATTTTATGGCATCATACGGCAAAGGTTTGATCTGCATGCCGATGAGCTCTGAGATTTGCAAACGCTTGAAACTCAATCAGATGGTGGTTGAAAATACGGACAATCACTGCACTGCGTTCACGGTTTCCATTGATTACAAGGATACGACCACCGGCATTTCAGCTGTCGAGCGTTCAATCACAGCCATGAAAGTTGTGGAAGACGGCGTCAGAGCCGAGGATTTCCGTCGTCCTGGACATATGTTTCCGCTTGAAGCCCGTCAGGGTGGAGTGCTGAAACGTGGCGGCCACACTGAGGCTACCGTCGATTTGATGCGCCTCGCCGGACTCAAGGAATGCGGTCTTTGTTGCGAGATTATGCGCGAAGACGGTACCATGATGCGTACAACGGAACTCGTGCAGTTTGCGAAGGCTAACAACTTGAAAATCACTTCGATAGCTGAGTTGATTAAATATCGTCGCAAGACAGAAGTGTTGGTGGAACGTGTGACTGAAGCCGAATTGCCAACAAAATATGGTACTTTCCGCGCTATCGGTTATGTCGATAAAATCTCAGGCGAGCATCATGTGGCGCTGGTGAAAGGCGATTTGAGCACTCCGGAACCAGTTTTATGCCGTGTCCACTCGGAATGCTTGACTGGCGACGCTTTCGGTTCAATGCGTTGCGACTGTGGCGAGCAGCTTCAGGAGGCAATGCGCCGTATCGAAGCGAATGGCAGGGGAGTTTTGCTTTATCTCCGTCAGGAAGGTCGTGGCATCGGCTTGATTAACAAGCTGAAAGCCTACACCTTGCAGGACAAAGGCATGGATACCGTTGAAGCTAACCTGGCACTCGGTTTTGCTGCCGACCTCCGCGATTATGGTACAGGCGCTGAGATTCTCGCTGATTTAGGCGCAAGAAAAATCATCGTGATGACCAACAACCCGATGAAAATCAGCGGCTTGGAAGGATACGGCATCGAAATTGTCGGTCGTGAACCAATCGAGATGACTTGCAACGAAAAGGATGCTTTTTACCTTTATACGAAATACAAAAAAATGGGGCACATGCTTCATGTTAAAGATATACCAGTCAACAATCCAGACGAAAAACTATGCAAAAAATAGCAGGCCTTGCGTCAAGCAGAAAATAAGCCTGCGGCTTTTTGCATAGTTTGGAGTCAAATAAATTTGAATTTAAATCTTTAAATTAATAATTATGAACGTATTAGAAGGAAAATTATTGGCTGAAGGCCAGAAGATCGCTATCGTGGCCGGCCGTTTCAACGAAATCATCACCAACAAGCTGTTGGGTGGCGCCATCGACGCTTTCAAACGTCACGGCGGAGATGAGAAAAACATTGATATTGCTTGGGTTCCGGGCGCTTTCGAGATTCCGCTCGTAGCAAAGAAGATGGCTGCCAGCAGGAAGTATGACGCTGTCGTGTGTCTCGGTGCAGTGATCCGCGGTGCAACACCTCATTTCGACATGGTTGCAAATGAAGCTACAAAAGGTATCGCTCAAGTTGGCCTCCAGACTGAAGTGCCAGTAATCTTTGGCGTTCTCACAACCGACAGCATCGAACAGGCCGTTGAACGTGCAGGCTCAAAGGCTGGAAACAAAGGATACGACGCAGTGACTACTGCTATCGAGATGGTCAATTTGTTGAAACAAATATAGGTATTAGCCATTAGGTATTAGCCATTAGCTACTAGATAAATCTAATGGCTAATGGCTATCTGCTAATGGCTTTTTATTCCTTATCAAATTCCTCGATTTCTTTAACGATATTGTTGATGAGGCGTTCCTTAAGGTCGTAAAGATCGTCGGAAATATCGCATTTGTAGTAGTGCGGGTTGATGAGACGTTTCTCGGTGTCGTCCAAGTGAGCTAGGTTGTCGAGGTAATAATTGCGCTTCTCCGTGATCGAGACGTACTCCACAATAGGTTTGCCGTCTTTCATAACCTGCGGCTGCAAGATGCGGTATTCGTATTCTCCCGCTTGGAAGGTTCTCGATTTTAAAGGGTCATACTCATCGCGCAACGTGATTTCTTCATGATTCTCAATGGCTTTCGCGAGCTTGTCGCCGCGCAGACAGGTTACATCAACTTTGAATTTATTGTTCTTGATGATACGATATGTGATCTGGAAACCTGGATTGATGAGCTTGCTGCTTTCCTCCGAGCGCTTCAATACCGGCATGTCGTCGACTTGAACCAGCTTGTAAACGTTGCCGAAACAGGGGTTGTGTTTGCTTGTGGCAATTGCGTCGCCAACACCGTAGCTGTCAACCTTGCAACCCTGACGCTCCAACTCCATGATTAGATATTCGTCTAATGCGTTGGTAGCGAATATCTTACAATTCTTCAAACCAGCCTCATCAAGCATATCGCGAGCTTTTATTGAGAGGTAGGTAAGGTCGCCGCTGTCGAGAC
>JAFYNO010000150.1 GCA_017549705.1 Bacteroidales bacterium
ATATCTCCGCTGCAAAAATACAAAAGTTTTTAATGCGACAACATTTTTTTAAAAAAATTTTAAAATTTTCAAAAAAAAAGCTTTATCTTTGTTCCCGATTATGAAGTTGATATATCGACATATTTTTTATATTTTATTGTTACTCATGACTTTATGCATTTTGTCATGTAACAAAAAATCCATTCCGTCTGAGATTTTGGATTTTAAAAACAGTTTTGAAAATTCCAATAAGCAACTAGAAAAATTGGCTAAAATATCTGACAGCTGCTCAAAAATTTACGCCAACAACCCAACTTTTCTAGAAAAAAAATCACAAATATTCTATCTTAAAGGCCGAAACGAACACAAAACAAACCGTTATATCGAGGCAACCGAATCATTCATCGAAGCTTATAATTCTCAAAAAGCTCTAATCGCTTTAAAGAAAGAAACCGACAACGATGATTATCATTATCTTGGACAAATCTCAGAAAACATTGCTGATGTTTATTCGGATGTAAACAGCCTTAAACCCGCCTCATATTTCTATGATAACGCATTATCTCTGTTCGAACAAGCTAATCGGCAGCACGAAGTCATTGATATTCTTCTAAAAATCGGTGATTTATACCAGAGTAACCACATCTCAAACATCGCTTTGCTTAATTACGAGATTGCAGAAGCCAAAAAAAATCTTACCGAAGATCAATATAATATCATTCAGATTAAAAAAGGCATCGCTTTATACGATATCTTTGACATCCATTCAGCCGATTCAATATATCGAAGAATATCGACAAAATCTTTGCAATCAATTGATTATCTTTATTTTACAGCTTGTCATTTTTATTATAACTATATATTTGACAAAGCAATCCCCACTTTGCAGAGATGTTTCGATGAAGGCAACGCCAAAATGAAGATTCATGTCTCCGAAATGCTTGCCAGCGCTTATTTTTCAATAAACGACCACGACAAAGAGCTTTATTATGCTCAGTACCAAGCAAAGGCTCAATCAGCAGAAGCCAGATTGACACCAACTAAGATGGAACTTGATAAAATATATGAAGACTTCCTTGTATCAAATAATCCTAAAAACTCAGAAAAATCTGGCAGTCACATTGGTTTGATATGGATTCTCACAATTATTATTGTCGCATTATTAATAGGTATCTTCATTTTACATTCATATCATAAAAACAACCAAAAAGAAATTATTGTTGAAATTCCCTCTACTAACGAAACACAGCCTCATTCATACGAAGATAATTACAAAGCTTTTATTAATACTAAGATTTACAAAGAGATAAAATCATCGTTCGAAGGCAAAGAGATTCTTATCAAAACCGTCAGCGATTACCCTCGTTTAGCACTCACAAAAGTCAAAACAGTATCTCTAACAACAAAGTTCAACGAGTCTTTCCCAAATTTAACTCACACATTATCAGAGCTTTACCCAGATTTAACAGCCGCTGATTTCAGGTTTATCATCTTCAGTATTATGGGATTCTCCGACATAGAAATAGCCGTTCTTTTGAAACAGACCTACGGCGCCGCCAATAAACGCAGTAACCGTATCAAAGATATTTTCCATACCGAAGAAGAACTCGAGCACTTCTTACCCAACTTTTTACGTACCTTGAGATACTAAAATCAGCATATTGTAACTATATATTAATCATATAGTTACACAATTTTCTTCGATATTTTTCGATAAAATACCATACCAAAATCCTTGACAAAATTTTTTCACGATAGTATTTTTGCACTCGAAACAAATTTATGTGCATCATGAAAAAATTATTCGTCATCAGCTTAATGGTTTTGCTCAGCACCGTCATGTACGCCCAGCAGAAAAAAACATTAAACTCCTATATATCATACGCGACATTCAATATGCCGACTGATGATGCAACACCTTATGTTGAGACATACATCACATTTGATAAAAGTAATCTTGTTTATGTCAAAAACGACAAGGGACAATATAGCGCTGCAGTCAATGTAACAGTATTGTTCAAACAAGGTGAATCAGTTAAAAATTTCGGAAAATATTCATTATCAAGCCCTTCTGTAGCAGATACAACCAATATCAACGGCTTCTTCATGGATATTCAACGCTACTCTTTGGATAATGGCACCTACACTTTGGAAATCATTCTCGAAGACGTAAATAATAAAAAAGAAAAACCCGTTACAGTTGAAGATCAATTACTTATAGATTTTCCAGATAGATTCTGCTTCTCAAGTATCCTTGGTCTCGAAAGTTTCACAAAAGCTAACACAGAAAGTGCTACTGCGAAAAACGGATATGATCTTATCCCAATGATTATGCCGTTTTACCCAGAGACAATGAACAAACTTACGTTCTACGTTGAGATATATAATGCCAAAAAACAACTCGGTGACGGCGAAAAATATCTTCTAAACACCTATATCAGTGCATTTGAAAACGGCACTAAACTCAACAACTTCTACTTCACCAAACGCATGAACGCCAAGGATATCGACGTGATAATCAATAGTATGGATATTAAAAATCTTCCTACTGGAAACTATTATCTCATCCTTGAAGCACGCGACAGAAACAACGAGATTATTGGCTTAAATCGTTATTTCTTCCAGAGAAGCAATCCTGATTATCAAATTGACAATTCAATGCTCGCAACCATCAACCCTGATGAGGTTTTCAGCGGAAAAATTGACAATCTTGACACCATACGCGAATATATCAGGACACTCTCTCCTATCTCAACATTAGTTGAAAAAGATTATGCAGAAGAATTAATAAAGACCGATGACATCAAGACTATGCAGCAGTTTTTCTACACCTTCTGGTCAAGTAGAGATCGAATCGACCCAAGACAAGCTTGGTTAGACTACTATGCTCAGGTTCTGAGAGTTAACGCATCGTTCAACACTATCAATGGCAAAGGCTATGACTCCGACAGAGGTATCGTCTTCTTGAAATACGGCGCTCCTGACAGAATCGTACAAAGTTACAATGAACCAGGCGCTTATCCATACGAGATTTGGCACTACTATACCCTTGGCTCTCAACGTAATAAGAAGTTTGTGTTCATGACACGCGATATGGTCACCAACGACTTCAAACTCATACATTCTGACGCAATCGGCGAGCTGAATAATTTCAGATGGACAACAGAAATATATCAGAGAACTTACGGCACATACGACGATTATGGTGTCGACGGAGCCGCAAATCCTAACTCATACGGCGATAAAGCCAAAGATTACTACGATAATCCACGTTAAAGAATAGTAATTTTAAACATACCACACCACACATACTTTGTTTTGATAATGGAGCTTGATGAAAATCGAGCTCCTTATCATTTTGTATTATATTATTTTGTATCTTTGCCGCCATGAAAAAAATCGCGGTAGTCATATTGAATTACAACGGAAAGAAGTTCCTCGAAGAATTCCTTCCTAATGTCATTGAGCACAGCTCCGATGTGGCGGATATTATCGTGGCCGACAACGCCTCCACCGATGACTCCGTGGCTTTCATGCAAGCCCACTACCCTAACATTCGATTGATAATCAATGATCTCAATGGAGGTTTTTCCACAGGATACAATGTCGCATTACGCCAAGTTGATGCAGAGTATTATTGCCTCTTGAATTCAGATATTGAAGTCACACCACATTGGATTGAACCAATCATCGAACTAATGGATAGCGACCATAATATAGCCGCCTGTCAGCCTAAAATACTATCATATTACGACAAAACCAAGTTCGAATATGCCGGTGCAGGTGGCGGTTTCATCGATAAATACGGCTATCCATTCTGCCGCGGCAGAGTCTTCCAGCATCTGGAAACCGATAATGGACAATATGACGATGTAAAAGAAGTATTCTGGGCCACAGGAGCCTGCATGTTCGTTCGCTCCGATGTGTATCACAAATTCGGTGGCCTTGATGACAGTTTCTTCGCGCATATGGAAGAGATTGACTTCTGCTGGCGTGTGAAAAACATGGACTACAAAGTGATGTACTGCCCACAATCCAGAGTCTATCACATAGGAGGCGGCACATTGCCCAAAAGCTCAGCACGCAAGACTTATCTCAACTTCAGAAACAACCTGTCATTACTGATGAAAAACCTACCTAAAGGTAGTGTCTTCACAACATTATCATACAGAATACTTTTAGATTGGGTTGCAGGACTGAAATTCCTTTTCGATGGCAGTTTTGCAGATTTATGGGCAGTTACAAGAGCTCACCTAAGCTTCTACAGACATCTTCCAATACTAAGAAAAAAGAGAAAAGAGCTACCTCACAAGAAGGTGTCGATGGTATACCAGAAAAATATAGTGTTTAAGCATTTCTTGGAGAAGAAGAAGCTTTATACAGAACTTGACGAGAAAGATTTTTCTTAAAATATAAGATTATAGTCATCAATTTTGAAGGCCGAAAAATGATGACTATAATATTATTTTGTCATGAGGTATACTATTGCTTCAGCATAGCCCTCTAAACCGTGGCCAACAATAGATTTCACTGCAGCTTCAGCAGTATATGAATGATGCCGATATTCTTCCCTCTCGTAAATATTCGAGATATGAACCTCAACAACAGGAATGCCGATCGCTCTGATAGTATCTGCCAAAGCTATCGACGTATGAGCATACCCACCTGGATTCATCACAACGCCATCATATTTCCCCATTGCCTCCTGTAATTTGTCAATCAAAACGCCCTCGTGATTTGATTGAAAATCATCAATATCACACTCAGGATAGCGTTTTCTCAAAGCTTCAATAAAATCATTAAGTGATTGAGTACCATATATTTCTGGTTCTCGCCTACCAATAAGATTTAAGTTTGGTCCGTTTAAAATTAAAATCTTCATAATCAAACTCTTTCTTTTTTAAAAAGTCTAATGATCTCACCAATTAGTAATATAGGGCTTGTTCCGACAAGACAAATAAGCCAATCTCGCCATTGCAAAGGCTCAACATTGAACATCTCACCTCCGAAACTCACTATGACAAACTGACCTACAAGAATAATAATCAAAGCGAGTTCAAAACCGCCGAAAGTTCTATCGGCATTACAGAATGCTGATTTTCCACTATAAAATGCTTTTGCATTGAACAAATTCCAAAACTGCAGGAAAACAAATATCGTAAATGTCAGCGTGTGTTCGTATTTGGTATAACTCACAGCATCTTCAATATTGAAATTGAAGAAGTTAACTAAATAATCTGCAATAGAAAACTCCGCCAAAGAATTCACTTCAACATGTTTAAAATATTGCACAAAACCCAGCATTATCAGCACGAATAGCACACCGACCGTACAAATCGATGATATCATCGGTTTGGTTAGTATATGAGCATCTTTAGCTCTCGGTTTTTCCTTCATCACACTTTCAGATGGAGGTAGCGACGCAAGTGCAAGTGCGGCAAAAGTATCCATTATCAGGTTTACCCATAGCATTTGTGTCACTGTAAGCACAGCATCCGTGCCTAGCAATGCGCCCAACATCACGACGAGGCATGCAGCCACGTTGATGGTCATCTGGAACAATATGAAACGCTGGATATTCCGATAAAGCGAGCGTCCCCACATCACAGCTCTTGCAATACTTTTGAATGAGTTATCGAGTATCGTGATATCCGATGCTTCTTTGGCAACCGTAGTGCCGTCACCCATCGAAAGACCGACTTGTGCCGCTTTAAGTGCAGGAGCATCATTGGTGCCGTCGCCAGTCACTGCAACGACCTCGCCTACTGACTGTTGTAGTCTCACTAGTCGTTCTTTGTCCATCGGGCGAGCTCGTGACATGATCTTAATCAACGGGATACGTCGTTTGGCTTCCTCATCGGAGAGTGCCTCAAAATCCTTGCCGGATATGTGGTTAAAGTCTTTTTGATCAGTATCGCGCCACAGACCAAGCTGACGGCCTATCTCGATAGCGGTCCCAGGTGTATCTCCAGTAACAATCTTAACGTCAATGCCAGCATTTAAACAGCTTTCTATAGATTCAGCAACATCAGTGCGAATCGGATCTGCAATAGCAAAAGCTGCCACAAAAATCAAATTCTCAGCTATGAGATTATCAGTCTTGGAGTCAAACGACTGCTCGTTAGAATCAGCTTCTTTATATGCCAACGCCAATGTCCTCATGGCCTTATTATTATATGCAGCCAATTGATTTTCAATATCTTGACGATATTTTTCAATATCCACAACGCCATCTGCCGTGGCTATTTTATTACAATGAGCCAATATTATCTCAGGAGCTCCTTTAACATAAAACATCGGCTTGTTGAATGTCTTCGAATCAACAACCGTGGCCATAAATTTATATTTCGTAGAGAAAGGCACCTGATAGAGCATTGTCATGTCCGCCCTATAATCATAATAGTTAACTCCTTGATTATAAAGCCATAACAACAAAGCTCCCTCAGTGGGATTGCCTATCACTTTAATCTTTTCATTATCAGTAAAATCAAGGAAAGCTGTGGTGTTTACAGATATGCTCTCCTTAATAATGTCATTAAAACCGCAATACAATAATATATCATTGACACTCATCTGATTACGTGTCAAAGTACCTGTTTTGTCAGTACAAATAACTGTAGTGGCACCCATAGTCTCACATGCATGCATTTTTCTAACCAAGTTATTGGTTATCAACATTCTACGCATACTCAATGCTAAGCTTAATGTAACACTCATCGGTAGGCCTTCTGGCACTGCCACCACTATTATAGTGACTGCTATCATTAAAGTATTAAGTGCATATTGGGCGAATTTTATCCACTCTATGCCATCGCTAACTGCGTCAATATGAATAAAATACATCATCAGACGCGTCACCAGAATAACTGCGGCGATGATATAACTTGCATAACATATTACCTGACCGAGCTTATCCAGCTGAATATTTAACGGTGTCTTTATGTTATTATCTATTTGTGAGCCTTTGTATACCTTTCCCCACTCTGTGGCGTCACCCACTCTCTCCACACACATAACTCCATGACCATCAACGACTTTACTTCCTCGCATAAGCCAATTCGAAGGATATGTCGCCTCATTGTTAAACTCATTCTCGTCAACGGTCTTCCTTGCCATCGGCTCACCTGTGAGGTCTGACTCATTGACTTGCAACGAATAAGCGTCGAGAAGCACGCCATCAGCTGGCACCTCATCGCCGGTTTCGATGATAACTATATCACCCACAACTATATCACGACGTTGTACTAATGTTACATTATCATCACGGATTACCTTCACCGTCTCCTCATCATTAACCTGATTAAGGATCTCGAACTTTTTGTTTGCGCTCAGTTCAAAGACAAATCCAACAACTGTCGCCAACATTATAGCCACAAAAATTCCAAGTGGCTCAAACAAAACACTAATGCCTTGATCTGTCGTAACATATTGATATACTGAAACTCCGACAGACAAAACGAGGGCAACCATGAGTATCTGAATTATCGGATCACCAAACTTACCCAGAAACTGATGTAAAACCGACTCCTTTTGGGGCGGCGTAAGAATATTAAAGCCGTGCGTAGCACGGCTTTTTTTTACTTGTTCGACATTAAGTCCTTGATACTTCATTATTAATTATTGCTGTATTCCTCAAGGGCTTTGTAGAAGTCGTTCTTGTACTGCTCCTGTTTAAAGTCGATCTTCAACTCTTTGTCAGCGCTCATTGTCTCAACAACTGTGTTGTAGACTTCTTCTGTTGAGAATTCAACGCAAACATAAACAGCGATTTTACCAGGAGTGAGCTTGCTTGGCTGTGCGTCCCAGCATGTCACAGGAGTGTTTTTAAGTTTTCCTTTGATAACACCAACTGACTGAATTGTACCTTTTGCGATGTTCTTAACATCTGTACCATCACGGTGCTGCTGTGTGAACTGATCAACTGATCTTTGAACAACTGATTCAATCATTGCCTGTAATCCGTCACGAGCATTCTGCTCAGCGAAGATACGTGCTGACTGGATGTCGTACTCACTTTCAGCGACTGTCTGTGCCAAATACTTGAAATCGCCTTTAGTTGCTGTGCAATTCGGGCATGGCATTGAAGCCGGCTGATTCTGTGGCTGAGCCACTTCTTTGCTTGAGCCGCATGACATTACCACTAATGATAACAATGCGATTCCTAAAAACAAATTGATTTTTTTCATGATAATTAATTTTAGGTTAATAATTAAGTTTGTTTATTTCATTTTAAAAAATGCTTTCTCTTTAACGTACTTCGAGCCAAAACGGAAACTTACTTCTACAAAATTATCGTCTTGCTCGTAGCAATACTCTGAGTTATAACAAATTACGATATTATCGCCATTAGCTTTTACATTAAACTGCGATGCGCAATTCGATTTCACACGCGGCTTCTGTGATGTAGTGATTGTCTTACCGTTATAAACCAGCTTAATAGTCAGTTTTTCAGGGACATTGCTTACAATTTCCATAATAATGTTATCATACACAGCGATATATCTGTTCACGAGGCCTTCGACTGCGAAGTATCTTGCATCATCTGTGCCGATTTCTTTGCATAAAGCACCAAGCGCCACGATGGCATCGTCAACCTGTTCAACGTTTTCCACGTTATCGAGTCCATCTTCAAAGCCCTTTATTTTCTCGTCAATCTCCTGCTCATGTTTCTCGTATGCTGTCACAAGTTCCACAAGATCGAATTGTGAGAAAGGATACTTGACATACATATTATAATATTGCTCGCCGGTCTTTTTATTCTTGTACAACTCATGATAGACATCAGCCTTGGTAATGCTAACTCCCTGAATAGCAGGCATTTTTGCAATCTTTGACGTTGACTCTATCGACATGGTGGCATTAGTGTTTGCCTCGCCGTTTTCTACTGTCTTTTGTGTGTAAGAATTCACGGTACGCATAACGTTGGTAGCCACCGAAGCAGCTATCTCAGTACGTACTTTCTGCATCGCATCAGCTTTAACTTCTTCAAGTGTAGGCTTGTCAGACTGCACGATGATGAAGCCTTTCACGCTGCCCATACCGACCCATTCCGGCTTTTCACCGCTTTTCTCTACAAGTTTGAAGCCTTTCTTTTGCGCAATAGTACAAAGAGGGAGCATCAATGAAAGTGCTATTATCAATATCTTTTTCATAACATCAAATTTTATTCAAAAATCCATGAAACGTCTGGTGTTGACTCCTCTGAACCATTTGTTTCTTCAATCGCTTTGTAATACTCTATTGCTCTCTTCTTTCCTATATTGATGAGTTTCTTCAACTTAGGATCACGAGCTTGAATAGATTTGATGGCTTTCGCAACAGCTTTGTCGTCGTTGTCATCCATGCCTTTCTTCGTTATCATCTCTTGTGACAGAATCACCTTGTTGATATTGTCAACAAAATAGAATGCCACTTCGATCTCAGCCATAAATTGAGGAGGAATTGACGCTGTCGCGCTTTTCGACAACACTGTCACAGATGTGACGATGAGAAAACGGCTTTCGTTTGTAGATGAGCCTAATCCATTCAATGTAACCGCCTGATTAACACGGTTATAAAGCGTCATAAGAGCATCACCTTTAATATCTTTATTAACTGGCATCATAACACGGACAGGAATCATCTGTTCCATTGTCATCTCTGATTGTGCCTTAAGTATTGTGCCCGAAATAAGCACCAACACTGCTAATAATAATGTCTTAATTTTTTTCATGACAATTCTGTATTATTTTTATAAAATCAGCCAAACTTCACTTGGACCACGCATATAGATGGTACCATCGATGTTGTAATTATTTCTGAGATATGTCTGCAAACCTTGCAGATAGCTCTGAGTATCAACACGTTGGACAGCATTACGTCTGCCAACCTTTGTAAGTGGTATCATCACCTGGTTGAATGTCAACACATTTGGTGTGATAACTCTTGTCGGATTATTGTCGACCGTATTATCCTGGAGCCAGTAATAAATGATATCGCCAAGGTTTGTCTGTTCGCCTTCGAAGCTGAATGTCGTTCTGATAAAGTCATATTCAGAGTTATCAGTTCTCTTGATTTTCACTGTGATCTGACGGCCATTCTTCGACATATTTACAAACTCATCCTGGATTTTCTTGCAGAACATATCCATATGGTTGAGCACTGCTTCTTCAAGTAAAGTGTTGATTGTTGCTGAGTTAGATGGTTTTCCATCGCCATGAGCGTGTGCAATTTCGCGGGCGTTGGCACTGACATCTACAGCTCTCATATTGATTGAGATATAACGTCCCATTCCTTTTTCCATGACCTCAAAATCAAGGTCGACGATGAAATCGACGTTAGCTGTACGTTTGATGCGGTCAATCGGTGATTCTGCGATAGTGCCGTCGAGGCCATAGTCATCACCTACAAGAGCATTCTCCTGTTCTTCCTGTTTCATACTCTTCAAGAGGAACTCAAGGCTTTGTGTTTCAATGCCTTTGCTATTGAAAATCTCATTCAATGAAGCAATCACCAAACGAAGATCACGGGCATCTTCTCTGCCGAAGATATCATAATCGGTGATAGTTTGCTCACGACCGTTCTCGTCTTTCCATTTCTGGACGTAACCCATCTCATTGCAATACACGTCAGATGGCACCACCATCAGGATCGGTTTAGCATATTTGCCTGCATCGGTGTTCTTAATTGCCTCTGCATAGCCTTTATCTTGCATATATTTTGTAAGATCATCGTAAAGCACCTGAACATCTACTGAAACCGTATATCCTTTGCCGTTTTTCACAGACTGGGGGTTACCTGTTTTATTGATGAAACGATGATATTGTCCTCCTGGGGTTTTCTTTGTCGGAAGAGCCAAGAAACTCTCGAAGAATGCCAGGTTTTCCTCAGCTTTCGCATATGACACGATTGCTGGTGTAGCTTTGGTGTTGCCCGATGCTGTAATACCTTTAAAGAGGCAAGCTGCGACAGCGTCACGTTTTGCCATCTCAACACCTTCAGTTGCGTCTTTAGCAGTTGTAGTTACGGTAAACACCTTGGTACCGTCCTGCCCCACTCCAATATATTGGACTTCATATTGTTGGTCGAGAACCGAACGTTTCTCATTTTGTTTCTGTGCGAAAACCGTGCTTGCCATCATCAACAAGGCAACCATCGGTAACAATTTGAATCTTAAACCTTTCATAACAAATATATTAACTTGCAAAGATACTAATATTTTTTTTATTCCGCAAACAATTATTTCCAATTAATCGGGACGTTACGCATCTCGATTCTGCAGTCACCGAGGTTAAAACTCATCACCGGCATCACTTTTGTGTTAGCTGGATTGATTTTTCCTGGTATCTCAATAGTCGTTTTTATCGGAATATCAGTCAAAGCGTTGTAATCACCCGATGTCCAACTTCTACTATGTTCATTACCATCACAGTCATAGGCCAGGAAGTTACCGCCTACATACATGTGTTTGTTAACATCATGATTTGTGAATTTGATTGTAAGTTTAATTGTTTGGCTGGCTTTGCTGCCTATAAGAGATACCAGTTCAACATCGAGCCATTCATCGCAAGGGTTAGAGATTGTCATCTCGTTATTTTTCGCTGGTTCTGGCTTTTTGGACGGTTCCATTTTTGGTGCTGGAGCTTCCTTAGCCTCAGTCTCGGCGTTCTTTTTACGGTTAATTTTCTTCTCTTTCTTAGTAGTGTTGTCTCTCGCTTTGAGAGTCTGCTGCTCAAATGGGTCATTTGACTGAGCAAAAGTTATTTCCGGCATTGCCGAAAGGAACATAACAGCAATAATAAAGTAAATTAACTTCTTCATATTCAATTAGTTTTAAAATTATTTTTCTTCTTTTTTAAACTTTTTCCAGATAATCGGGACGTTTCTCAGCTCAACACGGCAGTCGTCCATATCGAAAGCTATCACAGCCATTTTTTTCACTTTCTTAGGTATAGCCTTGCCTGGAATCTCAATCGAGAAATTCACCTTTTTATCAGTTTTTGCTTTGTAAGAATTACTTCTCGATGTATTGTGTGCCACGCCTTCAGTATCATATGCGACAAAATTCCCGCCAACATAGATATTCTTGTTGACGCCTCTATTGATAAGTCTGCAATTCAGCACCATAGTCTGCTCTTCCTTATCTCCAATCAATGAAATAAGTTTGAAGTCGATTTCCTCGCCCTCGCAAGGGTTGCTTATAGTTATATCTTTATTGGAATATTTGATTTTCTGATAGATTGTGCTGCACGATGTTGTGAGCATCGCTATCATTGCGAATCCGAAAAATAGTAACAGTTTTCTCATATAACTTACTTTAAATCAATTATTTATAATATCAGCCATGCTTCTCCCGGACCTCGCATATAGATTGTACTTTCGATATGATAGTTATCGCTGAGGAACTCCTGAAGCTGTGTAACATATTCGTTTGAGTCGAGGCGTCGCACAACACCTTTTCTGTTTGTTGTTATCATCGGAATCATCACCTGATTGAAAGTCAACACATTAGGTGTAATGTTTCGTGTCGGATTATTGTCGATGGTATTGTCTTGCAGCCAATAATAGATTATGTCGCAAAGCTTTTCCATCTTGCCGTCGAACATAAATTTGGTCCTCTGGAAATCGTAATCCGATTCATCTGTCTTTTTGATTTTCACAGTGATACGATGCCCATCGGTTTCCATTTTCTGATAATGTCTTTGCATCTTATCGCAGAAATCGTCGACGTAATTGATAACAGCCTCTTCCAACAGGGTATTCACCGTCTTCACTCTTGACGGATGTCCGTCGCCATATGCATGAGCTATCTCGACGGCATTCGAGCACGGATCGACGGCGCGCATGTTGAAAGCGACATAACGGTAGTCATCGATTTCATACAATGAGAAATCCAAGTCGACGATAAAGTCAACGTTGGCTGTACGTTTTATGCGGTCGAGCGGAGACTCCTTGACGGTGCCCGACAGTCCGTAATCCTCGCCAATAAAGGCGTTTTCGTCGTTTTCCATCGACAGACTCTTCAACAAAAACTCAAGGCTTATTGTCTCAAATCCACGAGAGGCGAATATCTCATTCAATGATGATATCACTAGTCGCAGGTCACGGCTGTCCTCTCTGCCGAAGATGTTGTAATCGGAGATGGTCTGAACCTTACCCGTCTCGTCTTTCCACTTCTGCACGAAATCCATCTCTGTGCAATAAACGTCAGCAGGCACTACCATTATCAGCGGTTTGAGATATTTACCCGCCAGTGTCTCCTCCGTCTTCACAGCATAGCCTTTGTCCTGCATATACTGAAGGAGATTGTCATACAAAACTTGGACATCGATTATGGCATCGACTCCATAGTCAAGTTCTTTGACATCGGTCTCCCATGATTTCTGGACGTATCGCGCATATTTGCCAACAACTTTTTTAGACTTAGGAATGCTCAGAAAATCAATAAAATATGACTCGTTAGCTTCTATGACGCTTTCTTTCACGATGGCAGGCATCGGGCGTGTTTTTGTCGATGCCGGCAATCCACGCAGCAGACATACAGCCACCGCATCACGTTGGGCGAACTCATGAGCTTCTTCAAGGGTGTTAGCTATTATGCGCATCTCGATAATCTTGGTACCTTTCGGCCCGACACCGCCGATACGCACGTCAAATTGGGCATTAAGAATGTTGTTCGCATCTCTGTTCTGAGCGTTAGAGCCCATCAAAAACGCAGTGATTATTAATAATATGAACGACAATCTTTTCAACATACCAAAATAATAACCAACAATTTAACTTGCAAATATAAAAAATAATTTTAATAGTGCAACAAAAAACTCATATTTCTACAGCACGAACTTCGTGATTTCCTGATTTGGCTCGAGTTCGACAGGTTCTTTGCCATATTGGAAAATCATCATTTTCTTGCCGCCTTTGATGTAATATTTATCGCCAACTACCCAAATTGCTGTTGCTTCACGCAAGCCAACCACCTTCATTTCCTGACGCACAGCAAGGTATTCGTTGATACGGTCCTGACGTGTCTCGCCACCATGTTTAATCATCTTGTCGATTTCCGGATGCGGGTCGAGATAATGAGGATTGATTTGGAATGGTATGAGATTCAATGTGTTAAAGCTTGCTGGTTGAACGATAGGCATGTCGTTTGTGGTGCACAATGTTGGGCAAGCGATGTTCGAGCCGGCGCTCCATCCGATGTAAGGAGTACCATTGTTGGCGCATTCAGCTATAGCTTGCATTAAGCCGAATTTATGCAGCTCAGCAACAAGATGGAATGTGTTTCCACCGCCAACAACTATGCAATCAGCGGTTTTTACCAGACCGACTTTATCTTCAACTTCGTGTACTGAGACGAACTTTTTCACGCCGAGTTTCTCGTTAAAAACTTTCTTAACCTTTTCAGTATAAGCATCATAGCTCTTCGGATATGGATTGCCGCCGATGAAGACGCCAGCAAATGGCACAAACGCCACTTTGCTGTCAGCGCCAAGTTTATTTTTGTCAAAAAATTGCTCGAGCTGAGTCATCGCCCAAGCCAAATATGTCTCACCAAAGTTTGTTGAATTGCTAATTAATAGTAAGTTTCTCATATTATTACATTTTAAAATTTGTACAAAATTAAAGAATATTTCGATACGATTGAAGATTTTTTTAATTTTGCGATATTAAAATTCAAAATATGAAAAGGATATTATTTTTTATTGCTTTTGTAATTGGAATTAGCGGTATTTATGCCCAAAATTATGAAGTCAAATCGCCTGACGGAAAGATTTGCATGACGATTAATGTCGGAGACATTGTAACTTATAAAGTTATGCACGAGAACACGTTAATCATCAAAGAATCACCAATTTCGATGGAACTTGGCGACGGTAATGTACTGGGATTATCAGGATCGGTAAAAAATGTAAAAAACAATTCTGTTAATGAGATTTTAAAAGCTGATTTTTATAAAAAGAAAGAAGTTGTTAACAATTATAATGAATTGATTATCAATTTTAAAGGCAATTATAGATTGATTTTCAGAGCCTTCGATGACGGAGTGGCATATCGTTTTTCAACCAGTTTAAAAAAGCCGATTATTGTGAAGAAAGAAAACGCAAACTATTGTTTTGATGATGATTATACAGCTTACATTCCTTATGTAAATGCTCGCAAAGGCGACGGTGATTTTCTCACCCAGCAGTTCTTTACTTCTTTCGAGAGCCAATACACCATTGATTCGATTTCAAAAATGGACAATGAACGTATTGCTTTCACACCTTTATTAATATGTTTGAAAGACGGTAAAAAAGCAGTCATTGTGGAGTCGGATTTGGAAGATTATCCTGGCACTTTCTTCAGAAAAGGCAATGGCTACAGCCTTGAAGCGGTGCAGTCGACATATCCGAAGGTGGAGGAACAAGGCGGTCACAACATGCTGCAAATGGTTGTAAAAGAGCGCGAAGATTTCGTCGCGAAAGTCAATGGAACAAGGGATTTCCCTTGGCGTGCCATGGTGATTTCAGAGGACGACACCGAGCTCATGAACAGCGACATGGTTTACAAACTGGCATCGCCATCTAGAGTTGCAGACGTCAGCTGGATTAAGCCTGGAAAAGTCGCTTGGGATTGGTGGAACAACTGGAACATCTGGGGTGTCGACTTCAAAGCAGGCATCAACAATGACACCTATAAGTATTATATTGATTTCGCATCGAAAAACGGCATTGAATATGTGATTTTGGATGAAGGATGGGCTGTTAACAAACAAGCAGATTTGTTCCAAGTGGTGCCAGAAATTGATTTAGAGGAGCTTGTCGCATATGCCAACGAGCGCAATGTCGGACTTGTGCTTTGGGCAGGATATTATGCCATTGACCGAGATATGGAGCATGTGTGCAAACATTACAGTGAGATGGGAATCAAGGGATTCAAGGTCGATTTCATGGATCGCGACGACCAAAAGGTTGTGGATTTCTACTACAGGATGGCGGCGATGGCGGCAAAATATCACTTATTCGTTGATTTTCACGGTGCTTACAAGCCAACTGGACTGAGCCGCACCTACCCTAATGTGCTTAATTTCGAGGGAGTTTACGGTTTGGAGCAGTCGAAATGGGACGATGACCTCAACCAGGTTAACTACGAGTGCATGATTCCGTACATCAGGATGGTGGCGGGAAACCTTGATTACACACAAGGCGCGATGGACAACGCCACAAAATATCACTTCAGAGCTATATACACCAACCCGATGAGCCAAGGCACACGATGCCACCAACTCGCTGAGTATGTGATATTTGAGTCGCCATTCAACATGCTGTGCGACAGCCCTACGAAGTACATGCAGAACCAAGAATGCGTCGACTTTATTTCTAAAGTGCCGACTGTTTGGGATGAAACGGTCGCCATAGACGGAAAACTCGGCGAATATGCTGTGATTGCAAGACGTTCGGGAGATACTTGGTACATAGGAGCAATTACCAATTGGAAAGAAAGATCGCTCGAAATCGATTTAAATAAAATCGGCGTAAACGCCAGTAAATACAAAGCTTATATTGACGGCATCAATGCCAATCGCTATGCTGAAGATTATAAGATTACAGAAAAAGAGATAAAAGACAACAAGGTCGTTATCGAAATTAAGAGCGGTGGTGGTGCTGTTATTATTGTAGGATTATAAGCTGATCAACAAAAAAAACTATGCAATAGCAGGCCTTAGAACCGCATGTTTCGAGACTGCTATGCATAGTTTTTTAGTTTAATGATTAAAAAATATACAAAAAACAGTCTGGAAATAGACAATTCCTAGGCCTGGTTTTTTGTATATTTTTTAATCTTAATACGTTACTTCTTCAAGGAAAAGAGCGTGAGCGGGCATTGAGGTGCCGGCGGAGCAGCGGTCTTTTTGCTCAATAATCCTACGGAAGCCATCTAAGGTGAGCTTCCCCTTCCCTACTTCAAGTAAAGTCCCCACAATGGCGCGAACCATATTGCGCAAAAAACGGTCAGCTTTGATGTGAAAAACAAGCAAATCGTTCTGCTCGAACCAATAAGCCTCCATGATCCGGCAGTTATTTGTTTTTACCTGCGTATGAAGCTTCGAAAAGCTCGTAAAATCGTGATACTCAAAGAGGATTTTTGCAGCCTCGTTCATTTTATCCACGTCGAGTGGACCATATATATATAAGGAGTCTTCGGTGTGAAACGGATTCTTGGTGCGTGTCACGTAATAATGATAGGTGCGCGATTTTGCATCAAAGCGAGCGTGAAAATACGGATCAACCTGCCAGCAACGATATACCACGATATCATCTGGCAAAAACATATTCAATTGATTCACAAAGCTTTTGAGATCTTCTATCGGCTCCGACTCAAAATGTGCGTAAAAGTTTCTGGCGTTGACACCTGTGTCGGTGCGACCGCATCCGGTGATAGATATATCCTGTTTGAGTTTTAGGCTGATACATCTTTCGAGTACCTCCTGCACGGAGATATCACCAGGTTGGATTTGCCAGCCGTGATAAGCTTTTCCGTTATACGCCAGATGTAAAAAATACCTATTCATAAAACTTTTCGCACTGCAAAATTAAAAAAAATGCATAAAAAGCTTGCATTATTGAAAAATAAATTTTATCTTTGTGGTGAAATTTAACCCCTAAAATCATAAAGCCATGCCAGTATATGTGTTACAAGACGAGGTTTATGATTTTCCGCCTGTAAATCAATCGACAAAAGACGGATTACTTGCGATTGGCGGAGATTTGTCACCCGAGAGGCTGCTCGTCGCCTACTCATCGGGGATATTTCCATGGTTCAGTGAAGGAGAACCTATATTATGGTGGTCGCTTGACCCGAGAATGGTACTGAAACCAAGTGATTTGAAAGTCACCAAATCGTTATGGAAAACAATAGAATCCAACAAATATTCCTGTTCATTTGACGCTGATTTTGAGGGAGTTATACGTGCTTGCGCCACTGTACCTCGCTCCGACGACCAGGCTGAGGAAGAGGAAGACCAAGATGAGCCGAGCCCATGGATTAGCGAAGACATGATAGCGGCTTATTGCGATTTGCATGACATGGGCATAGCGCATTCCGTTGAGGTTTATCAAGACAACGAGCTCGTCGGAGGTCTCTACGGCGTGTCGATTGGCAAGGTGTTTTGCGCCGAATCGATGTTCCACACCAAGACCGACGCCTCGAAGGTAGCATTATACAACTTATGCCAATTTTTGATTAGAAACGGCATCGAACTCATTGACGCTCAGCAAGAAACAGCACACATGAGACGTATGGGAGCAGCTCCTATTCCACGAAAGGAGTTTATGAAGATGCTGAAACCTCTAGTAAAAAACGAGAGTTTGGTTGGCAACTGGGGAGACGGAAGCGCGGAATTTACAATGCTTCTTTAATCTTCACTAATTTTGTTAGCAACTCTTCAACAAGGTCAAGGCGGAGCATATTAGCGCCATCTGATTTTGCGACTGCCGGATTTGGATGAGTCTCCATGAAGAGACCATCGGCGCCGACAGCAATAGCGGCTTTGGAAATCAATTCAATAAGCTCAGGTTTACCACCTGTAACGCCAGCAGTCTGATTAGGCTGTTGCAGCGAATGTGTGACATCCATGATAACCGGAACGTTGTTTTTCTGCATATCATAGATGTTACGATAATCGACGACAAGGTCCTGATATCCAAAGAAATTACCTCTATCGGTTAACATAACCGATTGATTGCCAGACTGTTGAACCTTTTCCACTGCAAAACGCATTGAATCGCCGGAGAGGAACTGACCTTTCTTAATATTGACGGTCTTACCGGTTTTTGCAGCAGCAATAAGCAAATCCGTTTGACGGCAAAGGAAAGCCGGAATCTGTAAAATATCGACATATTCGGCGGCCATTGCGGCTTCCTCGCAAGAATGAATATCCGTAACGACAGGCACGTTATACTGTTTTGAAATGTTTTTCAAGACGTTGAGAGCCTTTTCATCCCCTATCCCCTGAAACGAATCGAGACGCGAACGGTTGGCCTTACGGTATGAACCTTTGAAAACAAAAGGAATATCAAGACTTTTCGTTATCGCGACAAGTGTCTCAGCAATTTTAAACGGCGACTCTTCATCCTCGATGACACATGGCCCGGCAAGGAGAAAAAACCGATTTTTCTTCAGAGATTTTAAAAACGGATAGTTGCTTATAGTTATCATGAGATGAAATTTTTTGCAAAAATAATAAAAAGTCTTTAGTTGTTAGTCTTTAGTTGTTAGTTTTTAGATTTTTCCGGTGAGGCTAACAAGATTAATATTAATAGGTGTAAGAAATTTTTATTTTTTTTATTTTTTTGTTGGATGATTAAAAATAATTTGTATCTTTGCGTTGTACTTTGTACAGAAAACAACTAAATTATTTAATAACTAAAAATTTTTACCATGAAGAAAATTTTTACATTAGTATTGGTGATGGCTATGGCCATTACAAGTTTTGCTCAGGTAAAGAGCATTTCACGCAAGTCTGTTAAGGCTGAGCCAGCACAGATGCAGGTGTTTAAAGGCTTTGAAAGTCTTGAGCTCAGCAATGTTGCTGCACCTAAGAGCATTATGACAAATCCAACATTAACCGACTTAAGCTTCACAGCTTATGACTGGCAGTCAAACATGGGTGCAAGAAACTTCACAGCTGTATGGCCTGACGGTTTTGCAGTGATGTGCTTCACACAGGCAACACAAAACACCTATGGTGACCGTGGTACTGGTCTCGCAATTTGGGATCCAGCTGTCGGTGAATGGGAGTACACATCTGCACGCGTTGAAGGTGTGAAAACCGGTTTCGGCTCAATCGCACGTTACAAGGAGAACGGTCTCGTAGTTGCTGCTCATACTTCAAATGACTGCAGAATTTTCCTCGTTGAAGATTTCCGTCAAGGAAACCGCGACTTCGGAGAAGGCATTGCAATTCCAACAGACGGTGAAGATGGCAGAACACAAGATCCATGCTGGCCAATCGTTCAATGCTCAGGCGAGAATCTCGACATCGTCCACATTATCGCCACTGAGTACACATTGGAAGCTCCAATGCCAAGCGCACTTCTTTACACACGTTATGAAGGTGGTGAGTTTACAGTTCACAACCACATCATTCCTAACCTCGATGCCAGCAACATGTCAGACGGTGGCTCAAACATCGCCTATTTCATGCCTTACGATTCAGCTAAACCAAACCGCGTTTCATTCATTTTGAACAACGCATGGAGCGATGGTAAACTTGTTATTTCAGAAGATAACGGTGCAAACTGGAGCGAAAGAGTATTCTTCCAGCACCCTGGTATCAACGAAACATATGAAGATGGATTCTATTATCCACGCTGGACAAGTGCTGTATTTGACGACAACGACAAATTGCACATTGTTTACGAATGGAACGGCACATCAGGTGCGG
>JAFYNO010000151.1 GCA_017549705.1 Bacteroidales bacterium
GGAAGAAATCCTTATCAACCGTATGCTCGAACGCGGCAAAACCAGCGGCAGAGCCGACGACAACATCGACTCAATCAAACACCGTTTTGTGGAGTACAAGGAGAAAACCGCACCAGTTCTTGACTACTACAAAAAACAAGGTAACCTCATCGGAATCAACGGCGTTGGAGAAATCAGCGATATCTTCGCAAACCTCTGCAAAGAAATTGACAAGCTATAATTAATCCCGCGCAGATTACGCTGAAAACGCAAAAATTCTTCCACAACCTATCTGCGAAATCTGCAGCTCGCGTCGCGAGCTATCTCGCTGAGGAAGAACATAAAAATCTGTGGACTCTGCGTGATCTGCGCGCAACAAAATGATTATCCCCTTATCATATAGTGCTGGCGTTGCGGTTCCTGTTTTTTCGCTGAGAAGCGAAGAAAGCTGCGGCATCGGTGAGTTTCTCGACTTGAAGAAGCTCGCTGATTGGTGTGTTGCGACAGGTTTGAAAATGATTCAGATTCTGCCTATCAACGACACCACCACTGACGGCAGCTGGAGCGATTCATATCCATATAAGTCGATAAGCACCAAGGCGTTACATCCGATTTACCTCAATGTTGAGAAGGTCGGAAAACTGAAAGACGAAAACGACATTAAACGTTTTCAAGAGCTGAAAAAAGAGCTCAATGCCAAGGAATTCGTGGATTATCCGGAGGTTTTCAAAACCAAGATGTGGTATCTGCGGAAGGTTTACGACCAAAAACGTGGCAAGAAGCCTGGTTTTTACGAGTTTTTGCAACAGCATTGCGACAAGCAGCTTTCAGAAGCCGTTGATTATCTGCATTCCAAAGGCATTATGCTCAAGGGCGACCTGCCGATAGGTGTGAACCGTGAAAGCGATGATGTTAAACAGAATCCGCATCTCTTTAATTTGGACATGGAAACCGGCGCTCCGCCTGACGGCTTCGCGCCGCAAGGCCAGAACTGGGGCTTCCCCACATACAACTGGACAGCGATGGAGGCTGAAAATTTCCAATGGTGGAAAGAACGTGTCGCATGGTTTAAGAAATATTTCGACGCCCTGCGCATCGACCATATACTCGGATTTTTCCGCATTTGGGAGATCCCGAAAGGCAGTCCGGATGCCAGTTTCGGACATTATTCGCCCGAAAACCCGAGGTTGTGGGAGATTGAGGGGCGGAAAAGACTCTCTGAGATTTTCGGACTCCCGAACTCGTCATTTCGACTGGAGCATAGCGGAATGGAGAAATCTCCAGCAATTGGAGGAGATTTCTCGACTTCACTTTGTTACGCTCGAAATGACGGGCTACTGATTTGTGGTGAAGACCTCGGCATGGTGGCGCCATGCGTGCCGGGTGTGATGCGAGAATTAGGCATCCTCAGCCTCGAGGTGCAACGAATGCCAAAAAACAGCACACGTTTATTCAGCGATCCTCGCGAAAACCCATACCTCAGCGTCGATACCACAGGAACTCACGACATGCCTACAATCCGCGGATGGTGGGAACAAGACCGTGCATTATCTGCACGTTATTATCACGAAATGCTGCATCACACCGATAATCCGCCATATTTCTGCGAGCCGTACATCTGTCAAGAGATTGTAGAACAACATCTTAACTCGAGCTCGCAGTGGGTCATCCTCCCTATTCAGGATTACATTGCAATGGACGGCGACTTCCGCTGGGATAACACCTGGGACGAACAAATCAACGAGCCTGCCGACTCAAAATGGCGCTGGAAATACAGGATGCACCAGAGCGTGGAGGCTCTGCTGAAAAACGAAAAATTGAGAATGATAATAAATAAAATGATTAAAAAATATAGCCGTTAGGTGTTAGCCACTAGCCATTAGGATTGTTCTTCCGACAATAGCTAATGGCTAACGGCTAATAGCTAATGGCTAAAAGCTAAAGACTATGACATTTCCAATAATAAAAAACGCCACCTTTGGCACTAAACTGCTGACTTTCATGCTGTTGCTGATCTTTGGACTGGTCTTCAGCAGCGTGCTTGGCGTTTTAGTCACCATGATAAACGGCGGTAGCATTACTGATATAAACAATCTTCAGATCGCACAAGTCATAAGCCAAATTGTAGGTTTCTTGCTACCAGCAGTAGTTTATGCAATGTTGGTTAAAGAAAAACCATTAAACTATCTTGGGTTCAAAAACATTCCTGACTGGTCGCTACTCGGAATCGTGGCGATGTTCACAGTGATTCCGTTCCTCAGCATGGTGACTGATTGGAACGACTCAATCGTTTTTCCGGAATCAATGCGCGCTATCGAGGAGCAGCTGCGCGGCATCCAAGAGAAATCGGAAGAAATCATCAAGATGTTCATTGGGCAAGGCTCGCTATTCTCCAGCCTGGTGATTATCGCAGCACTGGCTGCCATCAGCGAGGAACTTCTATTCCGTTCGGTGATTCAAAAAGCACTAATCAAACTATTCAAGAACACTCACGTCGCAATTATCGTGACCGCCTTGGTTTTCTCGGCATTTCATGGCGATTTCTTCGGATTCTTCCCGCGTTTTATTTTGGGAATGATGCTCGGCTACATGTTCTGGATGTCTGGTTCCATCTTCCCGTCGATGCTGATGCATTTTGTCAACAATGCGACAATTGTGATGCTTTATTACCTGAACACCAGAGGTTTCAGCGATATTGACGTGGAGCATTTCGGCAGCACCGACAACGTGGCAATAATTATTCTGAGTTTAATAACTACTGTGGCAATATTTATAACCTGCTATCGTTTAAATAATAAACGTCATTTCGACCGAAGCGAAGCGTAGTGGAGAAATCTACTGCATTATGGAGTAGATTTATTCACCAGAGGTGAATGCTTTCGCAAGCTCAGGTCTCGACAAGCTCGAAATGACGAATTAAAGATATAATAAATGACAATAGATAAGCTCTTCATATTGAAATTCCTCAAGTTCGGAGTCGTCGGTTTCTCCGGCGTTTTCGTTGATTTCGGCATCACCTGGCTCTTCAAGGAGAAGGTTAAACTCAACAAATATTTGAGCAATGCCATCGGATTCATCTGCGCCGCAACGTCGAACTACATCTTAAACCGCATCTGGACTTTCCAAAGCGAGAACGCCGACGTGGCGACAGAATACGGGAAGTTTATGCTTGTCTCTGCTATCGGATTGGGTATCAATTCATTGACGCTATATCTTTTAACCGACAAGTTAAAATGGAACTTCTATCTCAGCAAGATTTTTGCCATCGGAATGGCTACGCTGTGGAATTTCTTCGCTAATTTGATGTTTACATTTAGATAAAAGAAAGAATACGCAAAAATCAGTCTGGAAATAGACAATTCCTAGGCCTGATTTTTGCGTATTCTTTCTTTTATCGATTCTTAAACTAGCTCTGTATATTTCTTCAAGAAATCCTCAGCAAACGTCAGTGGCATGAGGTTATCCATCTTTTCAGAAATGATTATCGGGCCTTCCTCGCCTTGCATGATGACGCGCAACGGCTGGTTGTGACGGCTCTCCGCCTCGATCATAGCCTGACGGCAGCTGCCACATGGAGGAACAGGCTGTGAAATCTTGCCGTCGCTGCCGATAGCTGTAACTGCAAGGGCAACAATAGGCTGGTCGGGATAGTTGGCCTGAGCTGAGAACAACGCCACACGTTCAGCACAAAGTCCCACTGGATAAACGGCATTTTCCTGATTGTTTCCAATAACTATCAAGCCATTAGCGAGTCGCACCGCTGCTCCAACACGAAACTTTGAATATGGTGCGTAAGCGTTCTGGGCAGCTTCCTTCGCCTTCAGCAAAAGAGTGCGGTCGTCGTCGTTCAACTCGTCAATAGAGTTGAATTCGAGAAAAGAAAGTGTGAGTTTATGTTTTTTCATGTCAATTAATTAGTGCCTTTTAAAATGTTTTTGTATTCCTCCTGGTTCAGTATGACTTCAAAAGCCTTCGCGAGCTCAGGGTCGTCACTCAAAGTGGCGATAATCTTGCCTTTCTGATAGTAATAACGGCTCGCAATCTCGATTTTCAAGAGCTCTTCTATCTCTTTTCTATTATTGACGAGATCGTTAGCCTTCTCTTCTTCTATCTTCGCAACGGCTTGATTCAGAATAGGTTGGATATCATCGAGATAGCCTTCAATTTTTGCTATCTTTTCCAGTTCTTTAATCTCTTTCTCACTTTCTGATGTAAATGTAAAGCCTTCATCCTTAACGAATTGCATGAAATCATTGTAAATAGCGTCAGTGATTTTGAACTCGTTGGCGGGTTTTATCGACTTATGTTCTCTGTAGAACTTGTTGGCATATCTGAAAAAGAGGTTTTTCGCATAGAGATATGTGGCGATAGTCGATGCTACCGTCGGCTCTATTTTTACGTCAGGTTGGATGCCGTGACCTTCGTAGACGACACGGCCGTTGGCGGTGTGGAACGCCTTGCCGAGAGTGTCAGCTTTTGCTAGTGTATCCGCGACATTCCTCTTATTCTTTTTTGAATAATCAATTTCCTGGATACAGCGGTTGCTTGGCAGATAATAATGTGCCACTGTCACCTTGATTTGGGTGTTGTAGCTCATCGGTAAGATGTTCTGTACCAATCCTTTGCCGAAGGTACGCTGTCCCACGATGACGCCGCGGTCGAAGTCCTGGATAGAGCCGGATACGATCTCCGACGCCGATGCGCTGCCTTCATTGACCAATATCACAAGCGGAATATCGAGGTCAAGAGGCTCGTGTTGGGTGTAGTGGTTATAGTTATGCTCTGCCACCTTACCTTTTTGATACACAACGAGTTTATTCTTCGGCACAAACATATTCACTATATCGACGGCCTCGTTGAGCAGACCGCCACCATTGCCGCGTAGGTCGAGGATGAAGCCTTTGAGCTCGTGGTTTTTCTTCATCTCGACGATGACGTCTTTGAGTTCTTTGGCGCAATCTTTGGTAAACTGTGTCAAGATAGCATATCCGACCCCGTTGTCAAACACTGTTGAGTAAGGGATATTATCGATTTTTATCTTTTCGCGTTTCAGTTCTTTCACAAACGGTTCTTTCTCGCCGGGACGCTGCATCTTGAGTTTCACTATGGTGCCAGGAGTGCCTTTCAAGAGCTCGCTCACCTCGTTGGTCATCTTGCCATCCACGTTGACGCCGTTGATCTCCAAGAAAACATCACCAGGAATCAGGCCTGCTTTGGCGGCTGGGAAGCCTTCGTAAGGCTCTGATATCATTGATTTGCCGTCAGAATATTGAATCAACGCTCCGATGCCGCCGTATTCACCCGTTGTCATCAGTTTCACGTCCTCGATTTGCGACTCAGGGATGAAGACTGTATATGGATCGAGGCCGTCGAGCATGGCGTTGATGGCACTCTCGTTGAGCTCCGCCGGATTGATCTCATCGACGTAAAACATATTGAGTTGCCGCAACACATTATTATATATATCGAGGCTCTTCGAAATCTCGAAGTTGTTATTCTTGTTCTGCCCCACCGCTGTCATCGCGGTGAAGATCAGGAAAATCGCTATTAGTTTTAAATATTTCATATCGTTTATATTTTCCATTTATTCGTCATTTCGAGCGGAACGAAGTGTAGTCGAGAAATCTACTGCATTTGAAAGGAGAAGATTTCTCCATTCCGCTTCGCTACAGTCGAAATGACGGGCCTCCTAGGGCACCGGGTCGTATCCCGAGCCGCCCCATGGATTACACGATGCCACGCGTTTTATTGTCAGCCAGCCGCCCTTAATGGCGCCGTATTTACGTATTGCCTCGATGCCATAGTTGGAGCATGTCGGCGTGTAGCGGCAGTTGCGCCCAATGAAAGGAGAGAGTGTGTACTGATAGATTTTTATCAGCAGAATCAGGATGTTTGCCGGTAGTTTTATTATGAATCTGATGATTTTTTTCATATTTTCTCGACCAGACGTTCGACAACCATTTTCATTTTCTCTTCAATCTCATTGTATTTCATGATGACTGTTGCATTATATACAAACGCGACATCGAGTGTTTTGTTGTTTTCTTTGCATAATTTCATCAGTTCAGCCTTGTTTTTGCGCCAGCTTTCGCGGATGAGGCGTTTTACGCGGTTGCGTTTTATGGCGTGATGAAATCTTTTTTTCGAGACAGACACAAGGACTCTAGGCAGTGCTTCCTCTTGATTTTCAGCGTCATAGAGATGCACTACTACACGAAAAGGATACAATGAGAATCCTTTTCCTTCTTCAAATAAAGTCTGGACAGCTTTTTTAAGATAGATGCGCTGCGATTTCGGTAATCCTTGTTTAGGCTCCAATTATCTTTTTTTTGCTTTTTTTGTTTCAGCCTCGAGATATTCTTCGATAGCCATCGTGATTGACGGGGCTGTCTTGGTAGGAGCGCTGAGGGTGAGGTTGAATCCGGCGTCGGTGACCGCTTTAGCGGTCGCCGCGCCCAGTGCTCCAATAGCCACCTCGCCTTGCACGAAGTCTGGGAAATTGATTTTCAGCGAGTCAATACCTGCAGGACTGAAAAATACCAACATGTCGTATTTTGTAATGTCGACATGACGTAAATCTGACGGCACGGTGCGGAATAACATCGAATTCTTGAAGTTGAGCTTCGCCTCGTTCATCATCTCGACGTGGTTCTCACTGGTGACGATGTTCGAAGTAGGCAGGAAATACGTCTCCTCACGGTGTTTTTTCATTATCTCCACAAGGTCTGCAAAAGTCTGGTTTCCGTAAAAAATCTTACGTTTGCGGAACTGTATGTAATGCTGAAGATATAAGGCTGTAGCCTCGTTGACACAGAAGTATTTAAGGTCATCAGGCACCGTGTAACGCATCTCCTTCGCGATACGGAAGAAATGGTCAACAGCATTGCGACTTGTCAGAATGATGGCTGTGTAATCGGTCAGTTTCACATGATCCTGCCTCAACTCCGACGCCTCCACGCCCTCAATTTTAATAAACTTCTCAAAATCAAACTTCACATTATACTTTTTGATGATACTATCAAAGTGAGTCTTTGAAATATCGACAGGTTTTGGCTGTGAAACGAGAATGTTTTTAATCTTCATATTTCAAAAAAACATTTATATAAACCTATATTACACAATCATTTACAATCAATCTGCACATCATTGTGATGGCTATCGCAACAGGTGCAATTTCGAGCGTGCAAAAATACAAAAAATTATTCAATAAATTCATCTTTGATAAAATTTGGAATTCAAAAAACGTCTTAATTATTCGAATTGCCATGATTATCAATATAATAGAAATCGTTATTATTAAAATAAATTTTATCGGATAAAATATTATGATAAGTGCAAAAACAATCATCACGATGTTAAGGATTGTCATGGTTGAGAGATGTATCACTTCCTGATGTGTCGTGGCCGCTTCTATGCCGAAAAGCCATCCATAAAGAGACACCATAAGGTATTGTAATACACAAACCGCCGTGATAAAAGTGCATATATCAATATAAAAACTGAAATTGTTGTAAAGAATGGTGTTTCCGGAATAAACTACAATTATCTTCTGCACTATAAGGGCGAGCAGTGCAATATACGACACAAAAACCGTTAAGCCATTGATACTTATAATAGGATTCCACTCGCGCGTCATCTTATCTGTGTCGGACGGCTGCATCAAAACCGACAGCATCATACGGAAACGAAGGTAGTAAAGCTGCTTGTTAAGCACCACAAACAACATAGCCATAAAAACGACAATAAAATTCCATGAAGGCGAAATATACTCAACCAAGCGCACGTGTGGTTCGAGCATTGAAGCTATGTTTTCAGTAATTATTTGAAAATCAATAGTATCGTTCATCGAATTCTATCTTATTTTTATTCTGCAAAAATATTGAAAAAATTTGGATTTTTCAGAGAAGATTTGTAATTTTGCGCAATAATTTTTTGAGAATTTTAAATCTATAAATAATTGAAAATGGGACTTATTGAAGAAATCATTGCTAATGCGCAAGCAAATAAACAGCGCATTGTGCTCCCTGAGGGAGATGAACCAAGAACATTGAAAGCAGCCGACCGTATCGTTGCTGACGGCATCGCAGATGTCATTTTGATCGGACCAGCTCAGAAAATCACCGACATGGTGAAGGAATTCGGATTGAAGAACATCGGTAAAGCCCGTGTCATCGACCCGCAGACCAACCCTGACCGTCAGAAATACGCCGACCTGCTTTTCGAACTTCGTAAGGCAAAAGGCATGACACCTGAGCAAGCTTACGACCTCGCCGGTAACTTCATGTACCTCGGCATTTTGATGGTGAAAGCAGGCGAAGCCGACGGTCTCGTCAGCGGCGCACGCTCAACCACAGGCGACATGCTCCGTCCTGCCTTGCAGATTATTAAGACTGTGCCAGGCGTGACATGTGTTTCAGGTGCTTTCACTATGTTCTTACCAGAAGGATGCCCTTACGGCACCAACGGCCGCATGGTGTTTGCCGACTGCGCTGTGACACCAATGCCAACAGCCGAACAGCTCGCTGAAATCGCAATCTGCACAGCTGACACAGCAAAGGCTATCGCCAAGATCGACCCAGTCACAGCTATCTTGAGCTTCTCGACAAAGGGTTCGGCAAAACACGAAGTCGTCGACAAAGTCATCGAGGCTACACGCATCGCTCAGGAACGCCGTCCTGACCTCGTCCTCGACGGTGAGCTTCAGGCTGATGCCGCTATCGTGCCATCAGTCGGCTCAAGCAAGGCTCCGAACAGCCCAGTCGCTGGAAAAGCCAACACATTGGTATTCCCATGCCTCGAGGTAGGTAACATCGCTTACAAACTCGTGCAGCGTCTCGCCGGCGCCGAAGCAGTCGGCCCAGTGCTCCAAGGCTTGGCAAAACCTTGCAACGACCTCAGCCGCGGCTGCTCAATCGACGATGTTTACAAACTCGTTGCCATAACCTGCAACCAGGCAATCGCACAGAAGAAATAATTTTTTTGGGTGCCCTAACGGGCAGAAATCTTAAAAAAATCTAATAAAAAAATCTAAAAACTACTTGGACGAATTTTTTAAGATTTTTAAATAGATTTTATTAAGATTTTGAGCCGAAGGCGACCATAAAAAAGAAAAGGAATAATTAAAAAAGGATTTTTATGAAAATATTAGTTTTAAACTGCGGTTCGTCATCAATCAAATATCAATTGATTGAGATGGACGAAAAGAATCACTCGGTATTAGCGAAGGGCCTCTTGGAGCGCATTGGCCTTGAGATGGGCGAGTTTACCCACAAATGGAACGGACAGAAGCACTACGAGCAGCTTCCTATCCCGAATCACACAGAAGGTATTAAGATTGTGCTTCAAGCACTTACAAATAAAGAATACGGCGTCATCAGCGACCTGAAAGAAATCAAAGCTGTCGGTCACCGCGTGGCACACGGCGGAGAGAAGTTCAAACAGAGCGTACGCATCGACGACAAGGTCATCAGCATGATTAAGGATCTCTGCGACCTCGCACCATTACATAACCCAGGCGCTTTACAGGGCATCGCAGCAATGCAGGCAGTGCTCCCTGGCATTCCAATGGCAGCAGTGTTCGACACCTCGTTCCACGCCACCATGCCGCCAGAGGCATACCTCTATGCAATCCCTTACGAGTACTACGAAAAATATCGTGTACGTCGCTACGGATTCCACGGCACCAGCCACAAATACGTCGCTGAGAAAGCCGCTGAATATGTCGGAAAAGACTGGAAAAACTGCAAGATCGTCACATGTCACCTCGGCTCAGGCGCTTCTATCGCAGCAGTGGAAAACAGCAAGTCGGTGGAGACTTCAATGGGCTTCACACCTGTTGAGGGTCTCGTGATGGGCAGCCGCACCGGCGACCTCGACCTCGGCGCTTTCATGTACATCATGGACAAGGAAGGCTACACCACCAAGGAGATGAACACTTTGGTAAACAAAAAGTCTGGTCTCATCGGTATCACCGGCAACTCACAGGATATGCGTGACGTGCGCGCTGGCCGTGACGCTGGCGACGAACGTTGCACCTACGCTTTCAACATGTTCGCACACCGCGTGAAGAAATACATCGGCGCCTACGCAGCCATCATGAACGGCATGGACGTCCTCGTGATGACAGGCGGTATCGGTGAGAACGCTTGGTTCATGCGTGAAGCTATCCTCGAAAACATGGAGTTCTTCGGCGTCAAGATCGACAAGAAGCTGAACGAGACCATCATGGGTGACGCAGCAGTCATATCAACACCAGACTCAAAGGTGAAAGTGGTCGTATATCCTACAGATGAGGAGTACATGATCGCTAAAGACACGTTTGACTTGGTCAAATAAAAAAAGGAGGCATCAGCCTCCTTTTTTTATTTATTCTTCATCATCATATTCTTCATCTTCACTGCGCTTGCCAATATAAAGCTCGCCTTCGGGATGAAATTTCTTTTTTCGCAGAATAATTGTACCATCTTCATTTTTCCACTCTTCAGCGCCAACTCCTTCGATACCATAGTAAGCGCCCGTCAAATCACCAAGATTCAAGGTAAGCGTAAAGTCGTCAATACCATTGTTTGCCCAGCGGTTTGCGGCAGTGAGGATATAGTCAAAAACATAATCCATCAGCACCAATTCCGAACCTTTAGTGGTATATGTATGCTGTATGATATTCACTCCCGGCTCGAAATGAGCGTCGAAATGATAGACATAGTAATATAACACACCGTAAAACTCCCAACACTCATCAGGATCCTCAAAATTAGCATTCACCATCTTATAATACTCATCCAGCGTAATATCCTGAACTTTGCCATTCTTGTAATAATCTTCACTCCTCATCTCATAGTCGAAATTATAAGCCCCTCTGGCTTTATATGGCACATGTGCTATCTGATATGGCAAGTTTTTACCATTCATAATAACTTGAAAATCATTGATATACGGCTGGCCTTCATACATTGATTCAACACTGCCAACAGTCGCGTTTCCATCTGGTGATGGCGCCTCGAAGCCAACGATAACGTCTTTTGCAGGACCGGAATTGTAAAATTCATAATACACATTGACAAGGAAGGTGCTTCCATATCCTGACACGGTGTCATCATAACGTGTGATCGTCAGTATTTCCTTCTGGACGCTAATGACCGTATCGTTGATCGGGATAAGATGAGTCCCGTTGGAACAGAACGCGCCGTCGTTGGCGGTCATGACTATTGTCATCAGGGCAAAAAGCAGTAATAATGATAATTTTTTCATAGCTACCCCCTATCGTAATGTGGCATTTCTTCAGGAATGATGATTGAAAATTCCGCCAGGCCTTTCACTTCACCGTCTTCGAACCACGGTGTCTGGTAAATCAGCTTTTTCTTACCTTTTTTTGAGATGGTGTAGACATTTGTCGCAGCGTCATTCAGCAGATGTTTTATGATCTGTTGCGAGCGTTCGTTATGGCAGCCCATCATGTTCTTGTCGCGCACGTCGCCGTTCACCGCTATAGAGCTATCATTTTGATATACAACGTTTCCTTCTTTGTCGCTAATCGTCACCGCGACATTAATTCCTTTGAAAAAATCATTAATCATATCTCAAAAAGTTAAATTTTTTGCAAATTTACATATTTTCATATAAAAATCAAAAATAAAATATTATATTTGCAAGTTATTTAGAGTATCTTGAAAAAGCTAAACATTTATATCATCCGACAGTATATTGGCACGTTCATATTCACTTTTGTCGTCGCCATTTTCATTCTTTTGATGAATTTTTTGTGGACTTGGGTCGATGAGTTAATCGGCAAGGGTGTGGAGTTTTCCGTGATGTTCAAGCTGCTGTTCTTCACTTCTGTGACATTTGTGCCGATGGCTTTGCCTTTGGCTATTTTGCTTTCCTCACTGATGTGTTTCGGCAATCTCGGAGAGTATTATGAGCTTGTCGCGATGAAGGCGAGTGGCATCTCCACTTGGAAAGTGATGCGCCCACTGCTCTATTTCTCGTTGACGATGAGTGTGATGGGATTCTTCTTCTCGAACAATGTGATGCCTGTTGCCAACCTCAAGATGCAGTCGACGCTATACGACGTGACGCATAAAAAGATGACTCTCGAGGTTCCTGAAGGCGTCTTCTACCGAGGCATCGACAAATACGTCATCAAGATAGCGAAAAAAAGTAAAGATGGCAACTGGATGTACGACGTCATGGTGTACGACCATACCGACAACAAAGGCAACGTCAAGGTGACGGTGGCTGACTCTGGTTATATGGCGATGACGCATAGCCAGCGAGAGATGATACTCACGCTGTATGACGGTTACAACTACACCGAGATGATCGACGACAAAGACTATCGTACCAACAGACCGTTCCAGAAGATGGCGTTCAAGCGCCAGATAGTGACTTTCGACATGTCGCAGTTCGACATGAAGCACATGAGCGAAGAGGCGTTTAAGAAACACCAGACGATGCTAAACATCAAACAGTTGAATGTTGCAATCGACTCTTTAAACCTCGCTTACGACAACAGGATGGAGCACAACAACGAGGCATTGATTAACAGGTTCCAGCATCTCAACGCCGACCAGGAATTGTATGAGCGAGCCGACAAGAAACTCAAAAAGAAGAAAGGTGACGCGATAGAAAACGACACCATACCGATATTCCTTTGGCCTTTGCTAAACAACATACCGGAGAAGGAACGTCAGCCAATCATCAGCATGGCGCTCAACAGCACCACAAACATGAAAGAGAGTCTGTCAATCACCACCAACAGCATGAGGCGTGACCGCACCAACATCAAGAAACACGAGCAGGTGCTAAACCAGAAGTTCACCCTAAGTGTGGCTTGTATCCTCTTTTTCTTCATCGGGGCGCCGTTGGGAGCCATCATCAGAAAAGGAGGTCTTGGCATGCCTGTAGTCGTCAGCGTGGTATTCTTTGTCATATACTATGTCATCACCATCATAGGCGAACGTGTGGCGGTCAATGGCGATATGTCAGTGTTCCTTGGCGCATGGATCTCATCGATAGTGCTCTTCCCTGTAGGTATCTTCCTCACATTTAAAGCCACCACCGACGCCGACCTGCTCGACGCTGAGGCATGGAGAAAGTTTTTCTCAAAACGTAAAAAAGACACAACGATATGAATATTCTTCTGTTATGCAACAAATCACCGTATCCGCCGAGTGAAGGCGGACCGATGGCAATGAACAGCGTCATCATGGGACTGATTGAGGCGAGCCATAACGTTAAAGTGATGGCATTTAACAGCGATAAATATCATGTCAACGTTGAGGATATCCCTGAAGATTATCGTAAAAAGACAAGGATAGAATTCATCGATATCAACTTGAAGATAAAAGTCGCCGAGGCGCTCAAGAACTTGTTAACCAACGAGTCATATCATGTGCAACGCTTCATATCGGAGGCATTCAAGAAAAGGCTTATCGAGGTTTTGAAAGAAGAGAAGTTCGACATTGTGCAACTCGAGATGATTTATATGGCACCTTATATCGACGTCATCCGCGAGCATTCTGATGCCAAAATCGTGATGCGCATGCATAACGTCGAACATAAGATTTGGGAACGCATAGCCAAGAAGACTGTTTTCTTCGCAAAACGATGGTATATCAACCACTTAGCTCGCACTCTTCGCGACTATGAGATGAAGTCACTCAGCAAGGTGGACGGCATAGCGGCCATCACGCTCACCGACGCCGCTTATTTCCGTCGCGTGACGGCGACACCCGTGATAGACCTGCCTTTCGGCGTGGATATCGAGAAATTCGATCCTGTTTTCGAGGTCGGCGACAAACCCACATTCTATCATATCGGCTCGATGAACTGGATGCCAAACGAGGAAGGCATCAAATGGTTTCTTAAGAATGTGTGGGGCGACGTGGTGAAACGCATCCCAGATGCAAAGCTGTATCTCGCTGGACGCAACATGCCGAAATGGCTTCTGAAGAAGAAAAAGAAAAATGTCGAGATAGTAGGCGAAGTACCTGACGCCCACGAATTTGTCAACCAACACAACGTGGCGATAGTGCCACTATTCTCAGGAAGCGGCATGCGTATCAAGATTATCGAGTCGATGGCACTCGGCAAGACCGTGATAACGACACTCGTGGGTGCCGAAGGAATTCAATACACCGAGTTCGACAATATCATCATAGCCGACAACGTGCCGAAGATGGTGGAAAACATCTGCAGACTGTACAAACACCCGGAAGAGGCCGAGGCAATAGGACTCAACGCACGCCGATTGGTCGAAGACTTATATGACAACAAAAAGATAATCAGTAGATTAGAGATATTCTACGACGAGATAAGATCCAAAAGAGAGATAACGATTTTGAATTAATGAAGATATTCGTATTATTACCCCGAATCCCATGGCCACTCGAGAAAGGCGACAAGCTGAGGGCTTATAACCAGATCAAACAGCTGGCGAAGAACAACGAGATTATCCTCTGCGCCCTGAACGACGACAAGAAAGTCGACAAGCAAGCCGCTTTTCAGGCGATGCAGCCTTATTGTTCCTCAATCAACTTCATCGACCTGCCGAAGATAGGCATATTATTCAACATTTTCAGGTCGTATTTTCTCGGTCTGCCGATACAATGCGGATATTTCTATAGCTCTAAGGCGAAGCGTAAAGTGCATCATCTTATAGCGCAACACAAGCCTGATATTCTGTTTGGACAGCTATTACGTGTGGCGCCGTATCTCCACAAAGTCAAACTGCCTAAAGCCATCGACTATCAGGATGTCTTCTCGACAGGAATGAAACGTCGCGCCGAGATTGCCGACATCTTCTCAAGGCCGTTCTTTGAGATGGAATACAACCGCCTGCGCCACTATGAACGCCGTGTCTTCGATGAGTTCGACGTCAAGACCATCATCAGCGAGCAGGACAGAGCAAATATCGATCATCCTGACAGGAACAAGATTCTCATAGTGCCAAACGGCGTTGACCATGACTACTACGCGCCGATGGAGATGGAGAAAAAATACGATATCGTGTTCACTGGCAACATGGGCTATGCACCTAACGTCAACGCGGTGGAGTTTCTGGCTTATGAGATTATGCCAAAGGTATGGGAGAAGATACCAAACGCAAAGCTTCTCATCGCAGGTGCTCAGCCTGACCTGAGAGTCAAGAAGGTGGCATGCGACAACATCATCGTGAGTGGCTGGGTCGATGATATGCGGGAAGCCTACGCCCAAAGCCGTATCTTCATCGCCCCGATGCGCATCGGGACAGGCTTGCAAAACAAGCTCCTGGAGGCAATGTCGATGAAGATCCCGTGCATAACCACGGCACTGGCAAACGGCTCGTTGCATGCTGTCAACGGCAAAGAGATACTTGTCGACAACAACTCAGCGGAGCTCGCCGCCGACATCGTCTTCATGCTGAAACGCCCCGACAAGGCAGCTGAGATAGCAGAAGAAGGCTACAACTTCGTGAACCGCGTCTACGACTGGGGAGCCGCAACAAAGATAATGGAAGACGCAATGATAACCGTATTAAATAAATAATTATGGCACAAACTGACGATAAAAAGATAATCTTCTCGATGGTCGGCGTGAGCAAAATCATCCCGCCGTCACGACAGATTCTGAAAGATATATACCTCTCGTTTTACTATGGAGCGAAGATAGGCATCATCGGCTTGAACGGCGCCGGAAAATCAACACTGCTGCGCATCATCGCAGGCAAGGAGAAGTCGTACAACGGCGAAGTGGTGTTCTCGCCAGGCTACTCCGTCGGCATGCTCGACCAGGAACCGCAACTCGACGACAGCAAAACCGTACGTCAAGTGGTGGAGGAAGGCGCTCAGGAAGTTGTAGACATGCTTAAGGAATACGAAGAGATAAGCAACAAATTCGCTGAGCCTGACGCCGACTTCGACAAACTCATCGAACGCCAAGGCGAGCTGACCGAGCTCATCGAGCAGCACGACGGATGGAACCTCGACAGCAAGCTCGAACGCGCCATGGATGCACTCAACTGCCCCGACGGCGATACTCCTGTGAAGAATTTGTCGGGAGGTGAAAGACGTCGTGTGGCATTGGTGAGATTATTACTTCAAGAACCCGACATTCTGCTCCTCGACGAGCCTACCAACCATCTCGACGCTGAGGCGATTCAATGGTTGGAAAGCCACTTGCAGCAATACAAAGGCACAGTCATAGCTGTCACTCACGACCGTTACTTCCTCGACCATGTGGCAGGTTGGATTCTCGAGCTCGACCGCGGCGAAGGCATCCCGTGGAAAGGCAACTATTCATCGTGGCTCGACCAGAAAACAGCTCGCATGGCGATGGAGGAAAAGACCGAGAGCAAACGCCGCAAGACTTTGGAACGCGAACTCGAGTGGGTGCGCATGGCACCAAAGGCCCGTCACGCCAAGGGCAAAGCGCGTCTGGAATCGTATGAGAAGATGCTCAACGAAGACGTGAAAGAGAAAGAAGAAAAACTCGAGATATACATCCCGAACGGCGACCGTCTCGGCAACAAAGTCATTGAGGCTAAGAACGTTACGAAAGCCTTCGGCGACAAGGTTTTGTTCGAAAACCTCAGCTTCAGTCTGCCTCCAGCGGGCATCGTGGGCGTCATCGGACCAAACGGAGCTGGTAAGACCACGCTCTTCCGCATGATTATGGGACTCGAAAAACCCGACGCAGGCACTTTCGAAGTCGGTGAGACAGTGAAGATAGGCTATGTCGACCAGCAACATGCCGACATCGACCCCGAAAAGACCGTCTGGGAGGTCATCTCAGGTGGCAACGAGCTGATTCAGCTTGGCAAGCGCACCATGCCGTCGAGAGCATACGTCTCGAGGTTCAACTTTGGCGGCGACGCTCAGCAGAAGAAAGCAGGAGTGCTTTCAGGCGGTGAGAGAAACCGAATGCATCTAGCTTTGACTTTGAAACAAGAAGCCAACGTTTTGCTCCTCGACGAGCCGACCAACGACATCGACGTAAACACCTTGCGCGCTTTGGAGGAAGGCTTGGAAAACTTCGCAGGCTGCGCTGTCATCATCTCGCACGACCGCTGGTTCTTGGATAGAATCGCGACACACATCCTCGCTTTTGAAGGCGACTCGCAGGTCTATTTCTTCGAAGGAAGCTATTCAGAATACGAGGAAAACAAGATCAAACGATTGGGAAATCAACAACCTAAAAAGTTCAGATATAAGAAATTGATGTAATCTCTCCTGTCATTTCGAGCGAAACGAAGTGGAGTCGAGAAATCTCATTTAAAAATTAAATTATGAAAAAGTTTGTTATTACTATTATTGCCATTTTATTAGCATCAAATGCCTTTGCAATCGACGTCTGGGACGGTACCGCTTCCCCTTGGACCAACGGCAGCGGCACATCTGGCAACCCTTATCTCATCGAGACTGCGGAGAACCTCGCCTATCTCGCGCAGCAAGTCAACCAAGGCTATCAGGCGCAAGGCATGTCGGTCTTCAAGGGCGTCTACTTTCTGATGACCGATGACCTCGACCTCAACAACATCAACTGGACGCCGATTGGAACCGTAAACATGAACATGCAAGGCTATTATTTCGCTGGCGTTTTCGACGGATGGTATCACAGCATCGATCATCTGAAGATTCAGTCGAGTGCCGATGTCTGCGGATTGTTCTGCGGAGCAGGTGACAATGCCATCATACAGCATCTGACTATCACCAACGGCAATATCACCTCTACAGGAACTGGCGTGGGTGGCGTTGTTGGCGGCATGGCTGGCGCTGCTTGCATCGAGCAATGCAGCTTCTCTGGAACAATTAGTGTGAGTAACAGCGGATCATACTGTGGCGCAGGCGGCATTGTGGCAGCGGCAGCAGAAGACAGCAGCATTATCGAATGTTCGTTCCACGGCAGCATCAACGCTTCAAACAGCGCTTTTACAGGTGCGGCTGGCGCTGGCGGAATAGTTGGAATAGCAATGGACGACGCGCATATAAGCTTCTGCTATAACACCGGCAACATCACTGGCAACGCATTATTGCTTAGTGTGGCGGCAGGCATTGTAGGAGCGACATTACAGGAAAACAGCGTCTCTATTTTCTGCTGTTACAACGTCGGAACGTTAAACGCAAGCACCAAAGGCGGCATCTTCGGCATGGTAAGTCCAATAAATCCAATGAAAGACGAGCTTGCGATCAGTGTGGAGAACTGCTATTATCTAAACACTTGTGGAGGCACTACGAACTACGGCAGTAGCAAGACAGCAAGCGAGATGCAGACATACGAGTTTATGTTCACAATCGACCAGCTGTCGCACCGTTTCGCTATGGACAACGGAACTAACAACGGCTATCCTGTCAGCGGACTCGTCTGCATCCAGGTGTATGCGCCAACGGATATCACAGCACATTCGGCACATCTGTCAGCATTGCTTCATCCTGGAAATCATGCATTTTCAGATGTCCTGTTTTATTGCAAAGATGAAGTCTACGACCAGTATACCGTTCATGTCGACACCGATGGATATGTTGAGGCTACTATGGAAGAACTGTTGGATAACACGCAATACCTTTATCTTTTAGGTGTCACATTCGATGACAATTTTTACCAAGAGTTCGGAACTGGTTATTTCACCACTGAAGTGGATGGCATTGCTGAGATTTCTAACAACGGAGTTCAGATTTATCCTAACCCAACATCAGATTTTATCTTCATCGAAAATATTGAACCTCAATCTGTTATCATTTATTCCCTCGACGGAAAATTGGTAAAATCAGTTGAAAACGCTAACGTAATCGACGTGAGAGATTTGAATGAAGGGATGTACCTTATTAATATAGACGGCAAAATCATTAAAATGGTTAAAAGATAAGATAAAAAAGATAAGAAGGATAAGCGCCTATCAGCTGATAAGACTTATCCTCCTTATCCTCTCTTATCCTTCTTATCCTTAATTACTTTGTAAGTTCTTCCATCACTTTTCCGGCTAAACGGCTGGTTCCGACGCGGAAATAGTTTTTGTTGAGCCATTTCTCGCCGAGAACGTCTTTCACTATATAATAATAGGTGAGCGCATCTTCTATGGTCGACATGCCGCCTGCAGGTTTGAAACCAATCATCTGACCTGTTGCCTCGAAATATTCCTTGATGGTGTCGCACATCACAAGAGCCGCCATAGGAGTTGCATTGACAGCGATTTTTCCTGTTGAAGTCTTGATGAAATCGGCACCTGCAAGGATTGCCAACTCGCTGGCTTTGCGGATGTTAGCTGGAGTTTTCAGCTCACCAGTCTCAAGGATAACCTTCAGATGAACCGGCGCCTTGCAGATCTCGCGGATGGCCTGAATTTCGTTATAAACCTCATCGTAATTTCCTTCAAGGAAAGTGCCGCGTGAAATCACCATATCGACCTCGTCGGCACCCTGCTCAACGCAATATTGCACCTCTTTTTTCTTCAAATCGAACGGCATCTGACCCGAAGGGAAGCAGCAAGCCACCGTAGCGACTTTTATACCGCTGCCTTTCAAGAGACATTTCGCCTGTTTCACAAACGGACTGTAGATGCAGATGGCAGGAACTGAGACACCCATGCTATTTTTCTGAAAATCAATGGCTTTAGCACAAAATTCCTCAATCTTTTTAGCATTGTCAAAAGCCTCCAAAGTGGTGAAATCGATGCTCTGGAAGATGGTTTTCAGCGCCTCGCGACGGTCGCTTGTCTCGCTCTGTCTCTTGACGATGGCATCAATCCTTGACTGAAGCTCCTCTTCGGTATAGTTATAAGGTTTGAAATTCATGATTATAATATTTATTATGATTTGCAAAGATAGTAAAAATTTTCATATTTTTGCAGCGAAATTTGGAAAATTCATTTATGAAAAAATATTTTTTAATAATCTTAGCTCTGTGCGCGACGACGGCTTTCGCTCAGATGACAAAAGAAAATAACTTTGGAATCAACCATATGAAGCTTGAGTTTAGAGGCGATTTCGACTGCTTCTCGCATAACGATCAGCTCTCTTCCGGTTTCACAGGCAAGTTCCTCAACTTCTATATGGATGGGGATATCACTCCGAAGTTCTATTACGTTTTCCGTCAGAGGATCAATAAGATACAAAAAGAATACAACTTTTTCGACGCTACCGATTTCCTCTATTTCGGATGGCGTATCACCGACCGAATCTCATGGACTATGGGTAAAGAGATAGTGTGGATGGGCGGCATCGAATACGACCTCGCTCCTATCGATGTGTATTTTCACTCACATTTCTGGGATCAGTTCAACTGCTACCGATTCGGTACCAACCTCGAATTCACCAGCAAAAACGGCAAGAATCTATACACTATTCAGGTCACGAATTCGCCTTTTGACAACAGCATTGTATACAGCGGCTTATACAACTACAGCTTACACTGGCGCGGCACATACAAGCATTTCATGACATCTTGCTCTGTCAACATGTTTGAATATAAGAAAGGCTGTTTCCTTAATGTCATTGCACTTGGCACCACGTTTTCATTCGGCCCTGTCGAGGGTTACATCGATTATACTAATCGTGCCAACGGCGACCAAA
>JAFYNO010000152.1 GCA_017549705.1 Bacteroidales bacterium
AAGCCTGAATACATCGAAGGCCTGCAGTTCCATTTCGTCGACAACATGATGGAAGTTTTGGATCTCGCCCTCGAGAAGGAACAAGACGTAAATTTATTGGATTACAATAAGTTTTTGGTGGATTCGCATCGGAAGGTTACGGGATTTAAGGCGTAATCTTTTCTGAAGTATAAACCTCGCCGGCGGTTGTTTGAATCACTGCTTCAAGTTTTAAGTCTGGGGTGTCTTTTGCGAGATATTCCAGACTTTCCATTATTTCGTCGAGGTGGTAACGGCGGGCGTGGGCGCCACGGTATTTGCCGTTGGGTGTGAAGTCGCTCTCAATCTCCTCGTATTCGACGCGGAAGAAGTCGGTGCCGTCGTCGAGAGGGTGGGAGATCTTGAAAAACGGCTCCTCAAATGAGATGTCGTAACTCTTTGAATACCTGAAGTTTACGTCTAATACAAAATAAGGCCAGTCGGTGAGGATTTTCTTTGCCTCCATCTTGATTTGCACCTTGTGCGACGCCACATCTGCAAGACTGTCAATCACTTCCATTGGGAAGAGCGGCACGTTGGTGGCGTTGGAGCGCATGAAACTCAGCAGCTTGTCGCGGTTGTTCAAAGGAATGACCATCGTGCGATCACCGAAATCGGTGATGACGAGGACGCCGCGGTCAACATGTATAGCTTTAATGCGCATTTCTTCAAAAATTTTTGCAAAAATACATTTTTTTTTGAAGACCTTAGATGTTAGACCTTAGACATTAGCCAAATTGCCGAAAAAAACTAAGGTCTAAGGTCTAAAGTCTAAAGTCTTTTTGTAATTTTGCAAAAAAATAGATAATGAAAAAACTATTATACTTCATATTGTTGTTATTAGTCATCGCGTCGTGTGGGAGAAGGTCGAATGACGAAAACCTCAAGATTTTCAAGTACAACGAGGCGGCGGGAATCTTGACTTTGGACCCGATTTATGCCAAGGACCAGCCGCATATTTGGGCTTGTAACCAATTGTATAACAGCCTTGTAGCCTTCGACAACGAGATGAACGTGGTGCCGGCGGTGGCGAAGAGCTGGGACATCTCCGAAGACGGCAAAACCTACACTTTTTTGCTTCGCGACGATGTGTTTTTCCACAACGACAGCTGCTTTGACGGGCAGAATAGGAGGGTGGTGGCTCAAGACTTTGAATATTCATTCAACCGATTGATTGACAGAAAGTTAAGTTCGCCAGGAACTTGGATTTTCGCTCAGGTGAAACAAGATGAAAACGGTTACGCTTTCAAGGCGTTAAATGATAGCATTTTTCAGATTGAACTCGACAAGCCTTTCCCGGCGTTTCTTGGCATATTATCAATGACTTACGCCTCGGTGGTGCCTCGCGAAGCAGTGGAGTTTTACGGAGAAAATTTCGGTAGGCATCCGGTTGGAACCGGACCGTTTAAATTTCAATATTGGAAAGAGGGCGTGCGCTTGGTTTTGCGCAAAAATCCTGAGTATTTCGAATTTGAAAATGACGAAAGATTGCCATATATCGATGCCGTTTCGGTGAGATTTCTCATCGACAAGCAGGTCGCTTTCATGGAGTTTGTGAAAGGAAAAACCGATTTTATGTCAGGAGTGGATGCGCGTTATAAGGACGAACTTCTGACTCGCGACGGCTTTTTGAGAAGCAAATATGAAGACCGTTTTTATCTGATTCGGGAGCCGTATTTGAATACAGAATATCTCTCATTTTACATTGATAATCAAGATGAAAGGGATGATAAAGAGCGCCAAGTGGCGTTGCGTCAAGCGGTGAATTATTCGATTGACAGGGCGAAGATGCTGCGGTATTTGAGAAACGGCATCGGAACTCCCGGGAACGGCGGAATCATACCTGCCGGACTGCCCGGATACGATTCTTTGGGACAAATCGGATATGCTTTCAATCAGCAGAAATCGTTCGAGATTATCGAGAAATATCATCTGCAAGGAAGCGAGATAAAGCTTTATACCACAAAGGAATACATCGATTTGGCTAAGTTTGTGCAGTCGTCGGTGACTGATGTCGGACTGGTGTGCAAAGTGGAGGAGATGATGCCGGCCGCATTGCGTGAAAAGCGCGCCCAATGCAGTCTGCCGTTTTTCCGCTCGTCGTGGGTGGCCGACTACCCTGATGCGGAGAATTATCTCTCGCTTTTCACTACTGAAAATTTCGCTCCGAAAGGTCCGAATTACACACATTATTCGAATCCAAGATTTGATGAGCTTTACGCTAAGGCGATTGCCACTAACGACTTGAAAACCAGAGCCGAAATATATCACGAAATGGACTCTTTGATAATGAGCGAGGCGCCTGTTGTGATACTGTTTTACGACGAGGTGCTGCGCTTTGTCAACAAAAGGGTGAGCTGTTTCGACGGGAACCCCGTGAATTTACTGGATTTGCGGTGCGTTAAAATTGATTGAAATTTTTTTGATAATCAGTGATTTTTGTGTTGGAATTTTTCGTAATTTTGCAGCGCTTTTTTGCGAAAATTATTTGATATGATTAATATTACATTTCCTGACGGTGGAGTCAGACAGTTTGAAGCGGGCGTAACGCCAATGGACATTGCCAAAAGCATCAGCGAAGGCTTGGCTCGCAACGTGTTGTCAGCAAAGGTGAATGA
>JAFYNO010000153.1 GCA_017549705.1 Bacteroidales bacterium
AAGTTTAAAATAAAAGAGACGGAGTTTACACTTCGTCTCTTTTTTCTTTTATCTATTATCTGTTATCTATTATCTTTACTCGTTAATATTCCTTACCGAAACCCCGTTTTTGAAGTTGTCGAGTCCTTCTTTCAGGAATTGGACGAAGCCGTCTTTGTCTAGATTGTAAGCACGAGGCTCGTGGAGGAGCTCGCCGTTGTGACCCATCAGGCAGTAATATGGCTGGGCGTTGGTGCCGAACTTGGTGATTTGGAAGTCGGCATATTTGCGTCCGATGGTCTTCTTCATCTTGCCGTCGCCACCCATAACCCATTCTTCCTCAGGAAGACGAGTCTTGTCATCTACATACAGAGCAACGATTATGAAGTCTTCACGCAACATCTTCAAGACGCGCGGATCACTCCAAACGTTGGCCTCCATCTCACGGCAATTCACGCATCCGTGACCGGTGAAATCGACGTAAAGCGGCTTGTTCTGTGCCTTAGCGCAAGCGAGAGCCTGCTCATAATCGAAGTAGCCTTTCAAACCGTGAGGCAGATGGAAAATATCAGCGAAACGTGGTTCTTCGCAGAGTTCTGCAGTTGGCTTAGCTTGTTGCTGCTCGACTTGACCGGCAGGAACCGCCTTCACATTCTGTTGTATAAACTCGATAACCTTGTCGGCATTCTCCTGATTGATACGTTTGAGGTCGAAATCGAGGGTCTGTTGTGGCGGCAGATAGCCTGAGAGAGCTTTCAAAGGAGCGCCCCACATACCAGGAATCATATAAACGACAAACGTAAAGGTAATGATACTCAATATCAAACGACCGACACCAATAGACTCGACAGGATCGTCGTTTTTGAATCTGATCTTGCCAAGGAGATAGAATCCGAGCATGGCGAAGCAAACAATCCAGATGCCGAGATAAACCTCGCGATCGAGAAGATGCCAGTGATATGTCTGGTCAGCAACACTCAAGAACTTGAAGCCGAGTGCCACCTCGATGAATCCGAGGATAACCTTCACTGTGTTGAGCCAGCCGCCGCTCTTTGGCAGGTTTTTCAGCATTGACGGGAACAATGCGAACAACGCGAACGGCAATGCGAAGGTGCAAGCGTAACAGAACATTGTGAGGATCGGCGTCCAGAACTCACCTGAAGTTGACTTGATGAGAACTGTTCCAACGATAGGTCCGGTGCAAGCAAATGACACCAAAACGAGGGTCAAAGCCATGAAAAACACGCCAGCAAGACCTTTCTTCTCGGAATTGGCATCAGATTTGTTCACCAAACTACTTGGAAGCACAATTTCGAACGCTCCGAAGAATGATGCCGCAAACACCATAAACACCAGGAAGAAGATGATATTCGGGAGCCAGTGTGTTGACAGCCAGTTAAAGATATCGCCCGTGACGCTGTCACCGCCAAAGATCCATGTCACCATGATGATGATGGCGATTGGCAGGGTGTAAAGCAACACTATGAAAATGAAATACATAATGGCTTTGAAGCGACCTGCGGCCTTGTTTTCGCTACCATGCAGGAAGAATGACACCGTCATAGGAATCATCGGGAAGACGCATGGTGTGAGCAATGCCGCCAAGCCCCACAGGATTGCCTGAAGTATCATTGAAAGCAAGCTATCGCCTTCTTTAGCATCAGCATTTGCGATTGTTCCGCCATCAAGGTTAATATCAAATTCCACCACTGTCGGAGGCAGGCACATGCCATCGTTGCACACCATGTATTCGAGTTCGCCTTTCACCGCAACAGGTTCTTTTCCAAGCACTTTTACCTTTTGAGTGAAGATAGCCTGTTTCTCAAAGTAACGAAGCTCCATATTGAATACCGGGTCGTTGAGCACTATCGCCTCGCCTTCCATCACCTCACCAAGTCTCTCATAACCAGAGGCATCAGCAAAGGTAAATGTCGTCGGGACAGGACCTCCGTCAGCGATATTTTGCGAATAGACGTGCCATCCATTCTCAATATCAGCCTTGAAAATGACGTTGTACTCGTTGTTTCCCAACGCTTCAGTTGAGAAGCTCCACTGCACAGGGTCATAAATCTGGCCGAACGATGTCAACGGCACAATAATTGCAATAATTAAAGCAAAAAATAAGTTAAGTTTTTTCATACTCGGTTAAATTTTCAGGTTGCAAAAATAAAAAATATTTCTATTTTTCACATTTTATTTCATAAATAGTTTTTGTTTTTTCTGTGATTTTGAATCTGTCGTCGATGCGATGTCCTACGATCCACACAATTTGGTCGTTTGCGTCGACAAGAATTGGTGTGGTTTTCTTTTGGAAAGTGGTGAAATTATTATCGTTAAAGAAATCGGAAACAAGTTTTGTGCCATGCATCCCGAGAGGATGGAAACGGTCGCCTTGCTGCCAAAAACGAGTTTTCAGAGGCAGTTTGAGGGTATCATAATCCAATTGGGCGATGTTGGAATTTGAAGTTTGGAGTGAGAAGTTAGGAGTTTTTTCAAATTTTTCAACCTTAAGGGCATTAAAGGCATTAAGGGCATTAATGGCCTTAGGGAAAATCTCGATTGTTTCTTTCTCAACAACTAATTGATAATCATTGGAATAGAATTCTTTTCCAGGATCGCCATCAAGGGCAGCAAAAATTGATTCGCATTGGGAATAGGAGAAACCGAAAGAACGGATCCACTCAAAAAGGAGCTGAAGCTTAATGTTAGCTGAAGATTTCTCCACTCCCTGCGGTCGGTCGAAATGACGTTTATTTACCGAATGTAATACGCCGTTGACAGTTTCAATCTGAGAAATCTTTTCTTGTAAAAGTTCCCTATATAATTGATTTTCAGAGGCTAAATTATTAACTGACTCGAGGATTTTTTCTCGCGATTCAGATTTGATGTTGTCGAAAACCGGCATTAAATCATGACGGATTTTGTTGCGGAGATAAACCGTGTCGCTGTTGGTGCTGTCCTCGCGCCATTGGATGCCGTTTTCGATTGCGAATTTCTTGATTTCTTCGCGTGAAGCCCATAGTAAAGGTCTGATATACATACCGTTACGAGGCTGCATGGCTTTAAGGCCTTTGATGCCGGAGCCGCGAAGAAGGTTGATGAAAAAGGTCTCGATTTGGTCGTCGGCGTGGTGAGCAAGAGCAAGTTTGTCGAAATCAGAATTAACAAGCTCATCAAACCAGGTGTAGCGTAATTCGCGAGCGGCCATCTCAACGGAAACCTTATTGTTTTCAACGAATTGCAGGGTATCGAACTGCTTCACAAAGAGCTTCACTCCTACCCTTTCAGCATATTCACGAACAAACTGTTCGTCGCCATCAGATTCCTTACCACGCAAATGGAAATTGCAGTGCGCAAAGGTGATGTCATAGCCTTCCCGCCTTAGTAATTCCGCAAGCCCCATCGAGTCGACGCCGCCGCTCAAGGCAACGAGAATGCGGTCACCTTTATTAATAAGGTGGTTTGAGGCGATGTATTTGCGAAATTGTTCTAACATTGTTTATTAGTTTTTATTTGCAGGAGATTTCTCCACTCCCTTCGGTCGGTCGAAATGACGTGTAAAAAACGCTTCGGTCGAAATGACAAGTTGATTGTTAAATCATTAGAAATACAAATAAACCAATAAAAATCCGATGCCGAGGCCGACGGCGGTGCAGATGGCATACCACATCAGCTTTTTCCAAGGTTCTGCATCAGGTTCAAGCGACTGTTCAATCTTTTTCTTCGGGATGATGTCGCCAACAAAAATCTCTTCTTTCTCAGCGTTTTCGATATTTTCAGGTAATGCAGGCTCAAGGAAAACTAGTTGTGAATCCTTGATCTTATGTGCCTTGCCATGGAAATAATAATCGGCACAATAGTTGTTCTCAAGTAGAATTATCACGCCAGTATTGTCGTCTTCGGTGCCTTTTGCCACAATCTTCGCACGACGGCCGTAATTCTGCTTCAAAAGGATCTCATTGTCATCAACGGTAAGATAAGCGACCACAGGTTCAACGTCTTGCGATTCTTTTACCGCCGAAGTCAAATATATCACCAAAAGGCTAACCGCCAAAGTGCTCAAATCGTCGTGCAAGCCGATAATCACCTGATTGTCAGAGAGTTCATAAAACCAGAAATTCACCTCCGGGTTGAAAGAATGAGGATAGAGCTTTATCCACTCCTTCACCAGACCGATAACTTCGTCTTTTTGTAGGCCTTTAACTTTTATATAGTCCATAATTATTTGTTTTTCGAAGCTGGAGTTTTCCTTTTATGTTGAATTTTCTCGACAGAGAAGCCGAATTTGCCTATTTTTTCGCCCAAAGCGTAATACTTTCCATGCGAATATGTTATCAAATCCGCTTGATTAAGTTGGAAAATTCCAGTGCTAGGGTCGAAATATTTCTCGTCACCATGAACGGCGACAATCTCTGCCATAAACATATCGTGCGAGCCTAACTCCTTAACATCCATTACTTTGCACTCAATATTGACTGGCGATTCCGCAATCATAGGAGCCTTCACCACCTCAGCCTGTTCTGGAGTAAGATGCATCTCCTTAAACTTGTTGTAGTCTCTTCCAGACCTCACTCCGCACCAGTCGGTGGCTTTTGCCAAAGCTTCAGTAGTAAGATTTATCACAAACTCCTTGTTTTTTGAGATAATTGCGTGTGAATGGCGCTCTTTTCTGACCGAGATATAGCACATCGGCGGATCGGAGCACAGAATTCCTGTCCATGCCACCGTGATGATGTTGTAGTTTTCGGGGCTGTCGCCGCACGAAACCATCACCACCGGCAATGGATAAAGCATTGTTCCGGGTTTAAAACTTCTTTTCATAGCGCAAAAATAAAAAAAATCCCGTCATGAAGACGGGATTTTTTCATTTTAGTTTATCACTACTTGATATCCCAAGTTGTGCCGCTGTTCAGCAGGTCGTCAACAGTCTTGATGTTCGACTTGGCTGATTCGCGCTCGATGACGTCGGTGAGGCAGTCGTCGTATGTTGGAGCTTCCACATTGCGGATAACACCAATAGCGACTGGGAACGCTGGAGGCATCATGTGGGCGAGCATCATGTGGATACCTGTGTTCTCTTCTTTTTCGTCGTGAACAAGAATATCTTTTTCTGTGATGCCGTTTTCGCCGATTGTGACGACTTCAAGCTTGTTGCCGTTGAGACGCAAACCTTTATTTCTCTCCTTACCGAAGATGAGAGGTTTGCCGTGCTCGCACTTCACCTGCATATCGTCGCGGACGTCCTTGCCTGTGATGTTTTCGTGAACGCCGTTCGAGAAAATCATACAGTTCTGGAGCACCTCGATGACTGACATACCGTCGTGATTCTTAGCTCTCAAGCAGATATCAGTGAGTTCTTTGGTGTTGACATCAACGCCACGGGCAAAGAACTTGCCGCCTGCACCTATGACGAGTTCACCAACGTTGAATGGATCCTCGTAAGTACCTTGTGGAGATGTCTTTGTGACTGTGCCACGGAATGTGCATGGTGAGAACTGACCCTTTGTCATACCGTAGATACGGTTGTTGAACAGAAGGAGGTTCATGTCCATGTTACGGCGGACAGCGTGGATGAAGTGGTTACCACCGATAGCTGTGCAGTCGCCGTCACCAGAGACGATCCATACTGAGAGGTTAGGATTTGCAAGCTTCACACCTGTTGCGATAGCGCAAGCGCGGCCGTGGATGCTGTGGAATCCATAGGTGTTCATATAGTGTGGGAAACGTGATGAGCAGCCGATACCAGAAACGACGCAGATGTCTTCTTTTCTCTTACCGAGCTGTGGGAACACGTCCTGTAAAACCTTCAAAATAGCGTGGTCACCGCAACCTGGGCACCATTTCACTATCTGATCGCAAACGAAATCTTCTTTAGTAAGATTAACAACCTGATTATTTAAATTTGTGTTTTCCATGGTACTCTTATTTTAAAAGGTCATTAAACTTATTTTC
>JAFYNO010000154.1 GCA_017549705.1 Bacteroidales bacterium
CCTCGTGCCGTCACCCGCGACCTCGACTGGGGAGTGCCTGTACCTGTTGAAGGTGCTGAAGGCAAGGTGCTCTACGTTTGGTTCGACGCTCCTATCGGATATATCTCAAACACCAAGGAAATCTGCGAGAAACGCGGCGACAACTGGGAGAAATGGTGGAAATCGGATGACACCAAGATGGTGCATTTCATCGGAAAAGACAACATCGTGTTCCACTGCATCATCTTCCCATGCATGCTCAAGGCATACGGCGATGGCTTCATCGTGCCTGAAAATGTGCCTGCCAACGAGTTCCTCAACCTCGAAAACGACAAGATTTCGACATCTCGCAACTGGGCAGTGTGGCTCCACGAATATCTGCAGGAATTCCCAGGAAAACAAGATATCCTGCGCTATGTTCTGACAGCCAACGCACCTGAGACAAAAGACAATAACTTCACTTGGAAGGATTATCAGGATAGAAACAACAACGAGTTGTTGGCCATCTTCGGAAACTTCGTCAACCGTATTTTGGTTTTGACGCATAAATATTACGAAGGTGCGGTTCCGGCATTGGAAAACCTCACCGATCGCGACAATGAAGTCATCGCTGAGATGAACCAATATCCTGAAAAGATTGGCAAACTCATCGAGAACTACAAGTTCCGTGAAGGCGTGAGCGAACTGATGAACCTTGCACGTTTGGGCAACCGTTATCTCACCGAAAACGAGCCTTGGAAACAGTTCAAGACCGACCCTGAGCGCACCAAAACAGTGATGGCTCTTTCATTGCAAATAGTAGCAAAACTTGCTATTTTGAGCGAACCGTTCCTGCCATTCAGCGCAAAGAAACTCCAGAAGATGATTGGTCTCGAGGTGACAAGCTGGAATCAGGCAGACGCTACGATTTTGCTCAACGCAGGTCACGTTATCGGTCAGCCGGAGTTGCTGTTCGAAAAGATTGAAGACAGCGTGGTTGAAGCACAGATCAAGAAGCTGGAAGACACCAAAAAACAGAACGAGCTCAACGCTTGGAAACCTAACGAAGTCAAGCCTAACGTGAGTTTCGACGACTTCATGAAGGTGGACATCCGCGTGGGTACCGTTTTGGAATGCACCAAGGTGCCGAAAGCCGACAAGCTGCTGCAGTTCCTCATCGACGACGGCATGGAGAAACGCACCATCGTGAGCGGTATCGCCAAGTATTACCCAGATCCGCAAGTTTTGGTCGGAAAGCAGGTCTGCTTCATCGCCAACTTCGAGCCACGCAAGCTCAAAGGCGTTGAAAGCCAGGGTATGATTCTCTCAGCTGAAGACAAAGACGGCCGTTTGGTCGTGGTCACTCCGAGCCAGATGGTGGCACCTGGCTGCAACGTGGGATAATCGGCTGATTATCTGCGACGACTTAACATCGGGTAGAACGCATTTTCAATGTGATCTATCCGATGTTCGTTATTTTTATCGACCACAATAGCAACTATGTCGAAACGCACGTCAACATCGAGGTTGTTGCGCTCAACATACGACTCCGCAGCCCAAATCAAAAAACGTTGCTTCATTTTGTCGACAGTCTCTTCGGGTTCTACAAGAAATGTCACACGACGTGTTTTCACCTCCACAATCACAAGTTCCTTGCCATCCATCGCAATGATGTCGATCTCTTTGTGACCGCAGCTCCAATTCTGTTCTAAAATCTTATAACCCTTGGCAATCAGAAAGTCGCGAGCCAGCTGCTCGCCTAATCTACCTAAATCATTGTGTTCAGCCATTTTAGTCTTTAGTTGTTAGCCATTAGCCGCTAGCCATTAGCCATTAGCAATGTTTTTTCTAATGGCTAATGGCTAATACCTAATGGCTCAAATCAATGCGCTTCCAGCCAATTCGTCCCCGTGTTCAATTCCACCACAACCGGGATGTTCAGCGGCAGCGCGTTTACCATTTTATCATTAACTAATTCTTTTAATGTATCCAATTCATCTTTTACCGCATCAAAAACAAGTTCATCGTGTACCTGAAGTATCATTTTCGATTGTAACTGCTTGTTGTTCATCGCTTTATAGATGTTTGACATAGCAATTTTAATCATGTCGGCACTGCTTCCTTGAATTGGTGCGTTCACAGCATTTCGCTCAGCAAAGTTTCTCACCACACTGTTATGAGCGTTGATGTCGCGCAGATAACGGCGTCTTCCTAGCATCGTTTCCACATATCCATGTTGGCGTGCAAACTCGATGTTGTTTTTGATATATTGTTGAATACCAACGTATTCCTTGAAATAATTCTCAATAATCGATGCCGCTTCCGAACGTGAAATGCCTAGTCTTTCAGCCAATCCGAAAGCCGACATTCCATAGATGATTCCGAAATTCACCGCTTTTGCGTGACGGCGCATGTCTTTTGTCACCTCCTGAATCGGCACTTTATAAACACGAGCCGCAGTTGCCGCATGGATGTCGAGTCCTTCGCGGAAAGCCTCGCTCATCGCAGGATCACCGCTCAGATGCGTGATGATTCGAAGTTCGATTTGCGAATAATCAGCCGCCAAAAGGATGTGGTTTTTATCACGTGGTACGAAAGCTTTACGAATCTCACGACCTTTGTCGGTACGCACCGGGATATTCTGCAAATTCGGATTAGTCGAACTCAATCTTCCAGTAGCCGTAACCGCCTGATTATAAGAGGTATGCACCAATCCGTCTTCTTTGCTAATCAAAGCCGGCAACGCATCAACGTAAGTCGATTTCAATTTTGTAAGTCCGCGATAATCAAGGATTTGCTGAATTATTGGGTGCACATTGATAATTTTCTGAAGAACCTCTTCGCCAGTCGGATACTGACCTGTTTTTGTCTTCTTGGCAGGTGCTTTTATCCCCATTTTCTCAAACAAAACCTCGCCAAGTTGTTTTGGAGAAGCAATGTTAAACTCTGTTCCTGCCGCATCAAATATCTGATTTTCAATGCCTTTTATCTCCAAAGCTTGCTGCTCGCTAATCTGTTTCAAGTTCTCGCTGTCGATTTTCACGCCGTTAGCTTCCATAGTTGCAAGCACAGGAACAAGTGGCATTTCTATCTCATTGAACAGCTTCTCCAATTGATTTTCAACAAGAATCGGTTTGAATTTATCATACAACTGATATGCAATGTCAGCATTCTCTGCAGAATTCTTTGTGACAGTATAGTTCAAATACACATCAGCGAGATAATCCATGGTGTGACGCTGCTCCGGCTCGATGAGATAATGCGCAATCATGGTGTCGAAGAGCTTGTTTTTCAGCTCGATACCATTGCGACGGAGGATAGAAATGACAAATTTCAGGTTGTGACCGATGATGGTTTTTGAAGGATCATTAAAGACTTTTGCAAAAAGCTGTAACCCGTCATTTCGACTGGCGTTTTCCTCTCCGTCATTTCGACCGACCGCAGGGAGTGGAGACCCGAGCGGAGCGAGAGCTTTCACCTTCGGTGAAAAAATCTCCGTCTGATTTTGCATGAGATTTCTCGATTCCGCTTCGCTCCACTCGAAATGCCAGGAATACACTTCGTGCGCTTTTACTGTGAACGAAATCAAGTTTGCAGTGACATCAACCGCATAAACCTCAGCTTTTTCAAGCTTTTTCAGTAAATCATCAAGCTCTTTTTCCGTTGAAACTGTTTTATAATCGTGCTGCACTGATGATGCGGAATCCTTTGAAGAAAACAATGAGTACTCTGAGTTATCTGCACTTTCTGCCAGCTGTGAAAACAAATCCGGTTCCTGCGGCGCAGTTTCAGTTGTCACTGCTTTTTTAACAGTTTCCGTCTCGCTTTTAACTTTTATCTCGTTCTTTCCATAATCAGCCACCAGCCTCTTGGCAAAAGTTCTAAACTCCAATTCCTCAAAAATCTTAAGCAGTTCAGGCAAATTCGGCTGTTTCACCTTTAGCTGCTCGGCATTAAAGTCAACAGGCGCATCAGTATTGATGGTTGCCAACATCTTTGACAATCTTCCCTGATCGGCGAAATTGATGACATTTTCCTTCATCTTGCCCTTCAAATCGTCGGTATGCTCAAGCAAGCCTTCAAGCGAGCCGTATTCCTGCACAAATTTAGATGCTGTCTTCTCGCCAACGCCTGGAATTCCTGGGATGTTATCAGCTGCATCACCCCAAAGTCCAAGAATATCAATAAGTTGCGTTGGAGTGTTGATGCCATATTTTTCGCAAACTTCTTTAGGCCCCATCACAGTTGCCGGATCGTTGAATTTGGCAGGTTTGTAAATGAAAATATTGTCGCTCACCAGCTGACCGAAGTCCTTGTCGGGAGTCATCATATAAGTGAGATATCCAGCCTTTTCAGCTTTTTTAGCCAAAGTTCCGATTATATCGTCGGCTTCAAAACCTGCCTCTTCGTAAATTGGAATATTAAAACCTTTAATAATCTTCACGATATAAGGTATCGAAGCCCTCAAATCGGGTGGCATCTCCTCACGGTTTGCTTTGTAATCACAAAAGCTTTCAGTGCGTAGGGTAGGTGCGCCGAGGTCGAATGCTATTCCGATATGTGAAGGTTTCTCTGTTTTCAAAACCTCATACAGCGTATTTAAAAATCCGATAATCGCTGACGTGTTAAGACCTTTTGACGTCATCCGCGGGTTTTTATTCAAAGCAAAAAATGCCCTGTAAATCAATGCGTATGCATCCAAAAGGAAGATTTTTTCCTTATCTTGAGTGATCATATCCTGCCATATTAATAATGTGTAAAATTAAGCAATTTCAGTCAATTCTCAACCGATTATCTTAAAAAAAGTGATTTTGTCTAAACACGCAAAGTTTTTTATCAAAAAAGGTGTTTTGTAATAACTTGTATATCAATATTTTACAATTTAAAACCCCAAAATAGACAAAATTTTTGTTGCTACATCAAAAAAATACCTTACTTTTGCAACAGATTTTCTTTAGAGCAGAAAAAAGATTTATTAATTAAAAATTATTGAAAATGTCAGAAATTAAAGAGAAAGTTGTATCTATCATCGTTGACAAATTAGGTGTGGATCCATCAGAAGTTGTTGAAACTGCTAACTTTACACAGGATTTAGGCGCTGATTCACTTGACACAGTCGAATTGATTCTTGACTTTGAAAAAGAATTTGGTGTATCTATCCCGGACGATCAGACAGAGAACATCCAGACAGTTGGCGACGCTATCAAATATATCGAAGAACATAAAGCATAACATATGGAGTTGAAGCGTGTAGTCATCACCGGTTTAGGTGCTATCACGCCAATTGGCAACACTGTACCGGAATATTGGGACAGCCTTTGCAAAGGCGTTGGCGGAGCGGGAATGATAACACGTTTCGATGCGTCGAAATTCAGATCCCGCATCGCATGTGAGGTTAAGAATTTCAACCCTGAAAACTACTTCGATAGAAAAGAAGCCCGCAAACTTGATTTGTACGAACAGTACGCCCTTGTGGCTGCTGACGAAGCAATCAAAGATTCAGGTATAAGCAGAGATAACACCGATTTCGTTGAAGTCGGAGTTATCTTTGCGTCTGGTATTGGCGGCATTGAAAGTCTCTATCTTGAAAATGTCGACTATGCACGCGGAGACGGTACTCCACGTGTGAATCCTTTCACCATTCCGAAACTTTTGCCCGACCTCGCCGCCGGACATATTTCAATAAAATACGGTTTCCAAGGCCCCAACTATTGCACCGTTTCGGCCTGCGCATCATCGGCACACTCAATTGTCGACGGCTTCAACTATATCCATTACGGCAAGAATGAAGTCATGATAGTGGGCGGTGCTGAAGCTCCTATCTGCCCTATCAGCGTTGCCGGTTTTGAAGCCATGCGCGCTCTTTCAACACGCAACGACGATCCGACCACGGCTTCGCGCCCGTTCGACGCCGACCGTGAAGGCTTTGTGATGGGTGAGGGCGGTGGCTGCCTGGTGCTTGAGGAACTGGAACACGCGCTTCGCCGTGGAGCCAAGATTTACGGCGAGGTGGTAGGTTGCGGCGTATCAGCCGACGCCAACCATATTACAGCGCCTCATCCTGAAGGATTCGGCGCCGTATTGAGCATCAACAGAGCTCTGAAAGACGCTGGCATTTCCGGCGATAAAATCGACCACATCAACACCCATGGTACATCTACACCGACAGGCGATGTGGCCGAAATTCGCGGCATCACAGCTGCATTGGGAGAACACATTTACAATATCTCTTTCAATTCAGGCAAGTCGATGACAGGTCACTTGCTGGGCGGTGCGGGCGCAATAGAAGCCATCTCCACAGTTTTGGCCTGCAAAAACGACATAGTGCCGCCTACAATCAACCATTTCACTGACGATCCTAACATCGACCCGAAAATCGACTTCACATTCTGGAAAGCAAAGCAAAGAACCGTCAACTACGCAATCAGCAATGCTTTCGGATTCGGAGGACACAACGTCAGTATCATTTTCAAGAAGTATTGATAATGCTCAGGCTTTTGCGCTATCACGATCGGGCCGAGAGAGAATTGGCCAAATATATTAATAATGTATTTGGATTCTACCCCCGCAATATAGCGCTTTATCAGCTTGCATTCACACATAAGTCGTTGAGCCAAAAGATGAATGGCATCACCGTAAGCAACGAGCGCTTGGAATACTTGGGCGATGCGGTGCTGAGTGCCATTGTGGGTGAATATCTTTTCAAAAAATACCCAACCAAACAAGAAGGATTTCTCACCGAGATGCGCTCGCGGATAGTGAGCCGTGCATCGCTCAACAAACTCTCGATGAAGTTCGGTTTTGAGAAAATGGTTGTCTACGTCCATTCCAACGACAAGCACTCAAAGTTCCGCTCGCTTGGAGGTAACGCCTTCGAGGCATTCACCGGCGCCATTTTTCTTGACAGAGGCTATAAATTCACCTACAATATCGTTGTCGAACGCATCATAAAACTGCATCTCGACATTGACGATATCGAGAAAAACGATATCAATTTCAAGAGCAAGATTCTTGAATGGTCGCAAAAAAACAAGCACAACATCGAGTTTAGGATTGTCGGCACCAAAGGCTCGAATTTCGACAAACTCTATGTTGTCAAAGTGTTAATCGACGACGAGGAATATGCCGAAGCCTGCGATTATTCAATCAAGGGCGCCGAACAGCTGGCAGCTGAAAAATCGTGGCATCTATTGCAGGAAAAAGAAGCTGAAAACAATTAAAAATCAAAAGATTATGGTAAAAAAGAAAAAACTTGTCGTCGAACCCTTCGATGATATTAAAATCATAGGCATCTGTACCCATTTGGCCGATTATAAACTCGCCTGGCACATCAACAAGTTGTTGAATATCAACCTCATAAAATATGACGATATCATCAACGAAGAGGAGATGGCTTTTTCTTATTACCTCTATGACGGAGGTGAAAACTGCAACACCTATAACCTTGTGGAGATAGCCAATGCCGAAGGTCGCTGGGTTAACTTTTTCCCGCCTACCGACTATCTGTTTATCATACGCAACTTCATCAACGACGAAGGTTTGGACAGCCTTGTAACCAAACTAAAAAGCATAGAAGGCGTAGCCCATGCCTACCTTGTCGATTTGGATATGAACACAAAGATTGATGCACTTCTGGAAGACATAGAAATGCATGAAATCGACATCATTAATAGCCATTAGCTATTAGCCATTAGCATTTAAGCTTTTTCAAACTGCTTTAAGAATCTTAAGTCGTTCTCGAAGAACAATCTCAGGTCGTTGATTTGATATTTCAGCATTGCGATACGCTCTATTCCCATTCCGAATGCGAAACCTGTGTACTGCTCAGGGTCGATGTTGCAAGCCTTGAGGATGTTTGGGTCGCAAATACCGCAGCCCATAATCTCAACCCAACCGGTATGCTTACAAATGTTACAACCCTCGCCGCCGCAGATATTGCATGAAATATCCATCTCGGCCGATGTCTCGGTAAACGGGAAATATGACGGGCGGAAACGCACTTTTGTGCCCTCGCCGAAGTATTCCTGAACAAAGTGATAAAGCACCTGTTTCAAGTCGGCAAACGACACGTTTTTGTCGATATAAAGGCCTTCTATCTGATGGAATATGCAGTGTGCTCTGGCTGAGATTGCCTCGTTGCGGAACACGCGGCCTGGAGCTATGATACGGATAGGCATTTTGTTGTTTTCCATGGCTCTGACCTGAACGCTTGACGTGTGGGTGCGCAGCAATACATCAGTTGGCTTGTTCTCGTTAGGCGACTTGCTGATGAAGAAAGTGTCCTGCATATCGCGTGCCGGATGATCGGGAGGGAAATTGAGGGCCGCGAACACATGGAAATCGTCTTCCACTTCAGGGCCTTCTGCCACCACAAAACCTAAACGGCGGAAAATGTCGTTAATCTCCTCGCGCACTATCGACAAAGGATGACGGGCGCCCTTCATGGCCTCTACAGGAAGACTGAGGTCGATATCTGTTTTGCCCTCGCTCTTTGTCTCAAACTGCTTATACTGTTCGTCAATTATATCCTGAATGGTGTTTTTCAGTTCATTCAGGCGCATTCCCATTTCCTTACGCATCTCAGGAGCCACCTGCTTGAATTCAGTGAAAAGCTCTGTTATGGTGCCTTTTTTGCTGAGATATTGAATGCGGAACTGTTCCAGAGCCTCTTTGCTGTCGGCGTGGAACGATTTTACTTCCTCGAGTATTTTCTCTATTTTCTCTTTCATTTCACAATTTCCATTGAAATTATTGTAACCGGTTCAACCGGAACGTCCATATAGCCAGTCTTTACAGCTGCTATCTTATCCACGACATCAAGTCCTTCGGTCACTTCGCCGAACACAGTATAGTCACCGTCAAGGTGAGGTGAGCCGCCAATGGCCTGATAAGTCTGACGCTGCTTGGCGTTGAATACTTTGCCGTAGCGTGACTCGAACACATTGAGTTCTGTCTCGTTCCAAACCTTACCCTGCACAATGTAAAACTGTGAGCCGCTCGACTCTTTCTTGGGGTTCACCTGGTCGGCCATACGCGCGGCGGCAAGTGCTCCTTTCTTGTGGAAATGATTGGATTTGAACTCAGCCGGAACACGGTAGCCGGGATCCTGACGTCCGTCGGCGTTCTGACCGCCCTGTATCATGAAATTCTTAATGATACGGTGAAATGGCGAGCCGTTATACCATCCTTCATTTACAAGTTTGATAAAATTGTCACGGTGCAGCGGGGTGTCGTCGTAAAGCATCACTGTGATGTCACCGTAATTAGTCTTGATCAAGACCTTGGTCTCTTCTTGTGCTTGTGTTGCCATGCCTAAAAAAATGCAAAGTATTAATAATAATTTTCTCATAATTCTAATCATTTAACGTTGAGTAAACAATTTCCAATTTAACCGGAGTCTCGCCCTGCGGACCGTAGAAAGCCCAACGGTTGGGCATAAGAGAACCATTGTTGACATAGATGAAAAGCCCGTCTGTGTCGTTATATCCGCCATGCGACACCAGTTGTTGCACATACAGCGATATTCTAAACCAAACAGTGCCTGTTTCAGCATTGTAAACGCCGCCGTAATAATCCGAACTGACCATCTGATCGGGAAGTATTACAGCCGTGGTGTCGGCCATCTTGGCACCGGCCACAACCAACGAAACAGGTGGCAGATATTCAGCAGTGTCGGTGACAGCGCCGGTGAGTATGAGCTTTGCCTCATTGATTACCACATTGGTATTCAGCGAGTCGGCCCATTCTATCAATGCCGGGAATTTGATTCTTGCTCTGGTACCGCCAACACCCTGCACATAAAGCTTCTGATTGTTGACCGTGTCGTAAAAGTCAATCTCCGAACCTGCATAATCATGCTCGTAATGATTAAACCTCACATCCGAAGAGTTGATATCGAAATCGTAATAGAGAGTGTCGGTATCGTTATGATAGTAGACTCTCAGATATGTGTAGCTGTGAGTGAGATTGAAATAGCATACCGAGCCTTCGGCATTGGTCTGCTCGCAGTCAACATACAAACCCTTGAAAAACTCCTTGAATTCAGTATTGGATGTCATCCTGTCCTCGTTCTCGATATAATAGTCACCAAGCGACGGATTAAGCGGTATGCGCAACACTCCGCGGTCCAAAACAGTGTCGGGAGCGGTATGCGGCCTTGGACGGAACGAGAGGTCGGCCAACACCGTAGGATCGTATTCCAAAGTGGTGTTGGAGTAGTATGTAACTGAGTCGGCATCAATCATTTCTTCAGTCACCTCGTAGATGCGCACGTTCAAATATTCTGTGGTGTCGCCGTAATAACCGTTGTAAGTGAGGCACAAGACCACCGAATCTGTCACGGCACCATCGCCCCATGTCTGACTCTCGGTGCTCAATGATATCTGTGTGTAGAAATCGCAGTTGGTGATTCCGAAAACCGGATCGTTCATATTGCCAAGCAACGCATAGTTGAGATTGGTGGTGGCAACTTTCGGAATTTCGTAGGTGGCCGCCATGATATCCTGCGCATCGTCGAACGCCACTGTGATAAGGGTGGTGGTTGGCTGCAGGTTGTTTCCTATCTTTTCAGGTGTCTTTCTGCATGACGCCAGACTAAGCAGACTCAATAACAATATCAGTGTTAAAACACGTGTCTTTGTCATAACTTAACTATCTTGTCATAAAATTCGTTGTAAGCATCAACGTAATTTTCTTCTCCTTGGTATTCGAGAATAGGTTTATTTAACGATCTGGCGTATTTTTCCACCTCAGGGTTGACGTTAGGGCTGGCTATCACTATGCCGTCTGAGAAATCGAGAGCCGACTTTTGAATGTTGGCATACACCGGTGTCTTGAGCCATTTGATCTCCTTGGCGTTGATGCCCGGCATCTTGAGTTTTTTGTCGTAGCCGTCGCGGAACGACTCCTTGAAATCGTCGTCGTATAACGAATAAACCACCTTTGAGTCACTGAACAGAGGATTGTCTTTGAAGGCTCTCTTAATGTAGAGAGGCACCAGCGACGACATCCAGCCGTGGCAGTGGATAACATCAGGCGGCCAGTTGAGCTTGCGGACGGTCTCAATCACGCCGCGCGAGAAGAACACCGTACGGTCGTCGTTGTCTTCGTAAAATATTTCGTTTTTCTCGGCAACGGTGAATTTTCTCTTTGTGAAAAAGTCGTCGTTATCGATGAAATATATTTGTATTCTCGCCTTTTGAATGGAAGCCACTTTGATAATCAGGGGATGGTCGGTGTCGTTGATGATCATGTTCATGCCCGAAAGACGTATCACCTCATGCAACTGATTGCGGCGCTCGTTGATGTTGCCGAACCTTGGCATGAAGATGCGAATTTCTTTGCCCTTTTCCTGAATTCCCTGCGGTAAGTATCTGCCAATCAAGGACATCGGAGTCTCTTTAAGATAGGGTGTGATTTCTTGGTGGATAAATAATACCTTCATTTTTTTAAGTCGAAAATTAACTTACAAAATTAAGCAAATTTTTTTGAATAATTCATACTTTTTTTGAAAAAATTTGATTTTCCAACCTTTGATACCAATTTTCACCGAATTTTCTTATTAAAGGCTCTTTCAAGAATTTATACAGCGGAATACCTTCCTTTTCGCCAAATTTCTTCGCGGGCACGCACACGCTCCACTCGTGATACATTATGTGTGTAAAGCCGTCTTTCTCCATCAGGCGGATGGGGTAGAGGTGGCAGCTGATCGGCTTCCAGAAGTCGATTTTACCTTCTTTGTAGGCTTTTTCGATGGCACAGAGAGCGGTTCCGTTTTCGTGGAAATAGACAAATGCGCATTCAGCACCATTCACAAGTTGAGTGGTCATCTCGCCGAAGTCGTCGTAGTCATAAACATCGTTTTTCTCAATGGCTTCAATGCCTTCGGGGCGCATGTAAGGTTTAATTTTCTCTATGTTCTCCTCTATGATGCCGACTTCATCAGGCTCCAAAGGCGCTCCGGCGTCGCCAGCCACGCAGCACTCGCCCTTGCAGCGTGCCAATTGGCAGCAGAAACGGGCGTTCAAAAACTCGTCGGTTACTATTACGTTGTCGATGATAATCATGGCGCAAAAATACGAATTTAGTTTAAAAGTTTATAAAGTATTGAAGATATAAAGACGGAAAACTATGCGAAAAATAGCAGGCATTGCGTTAGCTGAAAAATTAAGCCTGCGGCTTTTCGCATAGTTTGGAGTCAAACTGTATGATGTATAATATTGAAGTATTAAAGACGGAAAACTATGCGAAAAATAGCAGGCATTGCGTGAGCTGGAAAATAAGCCTGCGGCTTTTCGCATAGTTTGGAGTCGATGATAATAGTTGAAGGTTGAAAATTGTTGATTATCAAGTGTATTGAATTTTTTTTATTTTTTTACTTCATTTTTAAAATAATAATGTAGTAATTTTGCAGCCTGAAATTTTAACATTATGGTAAAGAATTTAGTGATAGTTGAGTCTCCGGCGAAGGCTAAGACAATTGAAGGCTTTTTGGGGAAGGATTTTACGGTAAAATCAAGCTACGGTCACGTGAGGGATTTGAATAAATCTAACCTCAGTTTGGATATGGAACACGGTTTTCAGCCGGAATATGAGATTCCTGACGATAAAAAACGTCTGGTAGCCGAACTTAAGAAATTGTCGGCAGGCGCCGAGATGGTGTGGCTGGCTTCCGATGAAGACCGCGAGGGAGAGTCTATTTCATGGCATCTTTATGAGACATTGGGATTGAACGAGGATAAATATCGCCGCATTGTGTTCCACGAGATCACAAAACCGGCCATTTTGCATGCTATCGACAACCCGCGTAAGATCGACATGGACCTTGTAGCCGCTCAGCAGGCACGCCGCGTGCTTGACCGTTTGGTTGGTTATGAGCTTTCACCACTTCTTTGGAAGAAGGTAAAACCAGCATTGTCGGCCGGTCGTGTGCAAAGCGTGGCGGTGCGTCTTATAGTTGAACGCGAGGAAGAAATCAAAAACTTTCAGAACAGCAGCGCCTACCGCATAACAGCCAACTTCTCGTTTACCATCGAAAACCATGAATATCAGCTCTTTGCCGAACTTCCTAATCGTTTCGAGAAAGAAGAAGATGCTTATAAATTCCTCGAGGACTGCAAGAGCGCCGGATATACCATCAAAGCGGTTGAGAAGAAGCCTGTTTCGAAGTGCCCAGCTCCTCCATTCACCACTTCAACGCTGCAGCAGGAAGCCGGACGCAAGCTCGGTTTCTCAGTGAGCAACACCATGCGAATCGCCCAGCAGCTCTACGAATCAGGAAAGATCACATACATGCGTACCGATAGCGTGAACCTCTCGACGTTCGCACTTGGCCAAGCCAAGAAAGAGATTGAAAATCTTTATGGCGCACAGTATGTGAAGACACGCCAGTTCACAACAAAATCGAAGGGTGCTCAGGAAGCTCACGAGGCTATCCGCCCGACATATCTCGATCAGCAGACCATCAAAGGTACAGCCGACGAACGCAAGCTTTACGAGCTCATCTGGAAACGTACCATAGCATCGCAAATGGCTGATGCTCAGATAGAAAAAACCCTGGTCAACATTGATGTTTCGAACTCTGACAAGGACTTCGTTGCATCAGGTGAGGTGGTGCTCTTCGACGGATTCCTTAAGGTTTACATCGAGAGTGTCGACGACGAGAATGGCGAAAACGTCAACAGCATGCTGCCGCCAATGAAAGTCGGGCAGGTCTTGGATCTCGACAAGATGGAGGCACAGCAGCGCTTCGCACGCAAGCCTTTCAGATACACCGAGGCTTCTCTAGTTAAGAAAATGGAAGAACTCGGCATCGGCCGTCCTTCAACCTACGCCCCGACAATCTCAACCATTCAGAAGAGAGAATATGTCGAAAAGAAGGACATCGCTGGCGAGACCCGCACATACAAAATTTACACTCTGAAAAAGAACAAAATCACCGAGAAGACCGGCAAGGAAAACATCGGATACGAGAAGGCAAAACTCGTCCCGACTGATATCGGAATTCTGGTTAACAAGTTCTTAATCAGCTACTTCGAGACTATCGTCGACTACAATTTCACAGCTAATGTTGAGAAGGAATTCGATAAGATCGCCGAAGGCCGCTGCGAATGGAACAAGATGATTAAGGATTTCTACAAAGATTTCCACAAGACAATCACCGAAACATCAGACAACTCTGGCAAATTCAGCGGTGAGAAGCTTCTTGGTGTTGACCCTGTTTCGGGCAAGAACGTATATGTGAAGATCGGTCGTTTCGGCCCTGTGGCACAGATTGGCGACACTGAATCGGAGGAGAAACCTAGATTTGCAGGCTTACACAAAGACCAAAGCATCGAGACTATCACACTCGACGAGGTTTTGGATTTGTTCGCATTCCCACGTTCATTGGGTGAATATGAAGACGCTGAGATTCAGGTGGCAATCGGTCGTTTCGGTCCGTACATCAAGCACAAGAGCGCTTTCTACAGCCTTTCAAAGCTCGACGACCCGTCGTTGGTGACATTCCAGCGTGCCGTCGAAATCATTGAGAACAAACGTAAATCGGATGCCGACAACGTGGTCGCGACATTCCCTGAAGACAAAGACATGATGGTTCTTCGCGGTCGCTTCGGAATCTACATTTCGTATAAAAAGGCAAATTACAAGATTCCGCGCAATTATGACGCTAACAATTTGAGTTATCAGGATTGCTTGGATATTGTGAACAATCCGGATAATGCGTCGAAGAAGAGAGGAAAGAAATAGTGTAGAGTTGAGGGTGTAGAATTTAGAGTAGTTTTAAAGTGTACAGTTTTATGTAGAGACGGTTTGTAAACCGTCTCTTTTTTACATCTTTGAAATTTTTTCTTTAATTTTTGTGGTATAATAGACAAAAGTAGTTGGTAAAATTTTTGTAAATACCATATTTTTCAAGCAAAAGGAGTAACTTTGATGAAAACGTTTTCATCAAAGTTACTTTTTTATGGCAAAAAACAGGAAAGAGAGATGTCCGGAATGCG
>JAFYNO010000155.1 GCA_017549705.1 Bacteroidales bacterium
ATATCGTTATCATTGTGATTTTCAACGCTTTCTACAGCGATGACAGTGTTCTGACGGGTTTTGAAAAAGATTATCATGGTATGAAATTTTCCGAGTGCAAAAGTATGAAAAAATTAATTTCAAAAAAATGTTTTTTATATTAAAAATAGTTGTATTTTTGCAGTCCGAAAAATTTGAAAAAAATATAATTACAAATTAATGTACGCAATCGTAGAAATAGCAGGGCAGCAGTTCAAGGTGAGCAAGGGAGATGAAATCTTCTGCAACCGCTTGAATGGCGATGTCGACAGCGCTATCAGCTTCGACAAGGTGTTGTTGATCGACAATGACGGCAACACAAGGGTTGGCACCCCCGTCCTCGAAGGTGCTAAAGTAGATGCTAAGATCATCAAGCATCTCAGAGCAGACAAGGTTCTGGTTTTCAAAAAGAAAAGAAGAAAAGGTTACCAGACTCTCAATGGCCACCGTCAGGATCTGAGCAAGGTGCGCATTGAAAACATCACTGAATAATAAACCGAAAAAATTTAAAGAATTATGGCACACAAGAAAGGCGTTGGTAGTTCCGAAAACGGTCGTGAATCTCACAGCAAACGACTCGGAGTGAAAGTTTTCGGTGGACAGGCAGTTATCGCAGGCAACATCATCGTTCGTCAGCGTGGCACACAGCATTATCCTGGTGACAATGTCGGAATGGGCAAAGATCATACTTTGTTCGCTTTGACAGACGGCATCGTGGAATTCACAAAGAAAAGAGAAGATCGTTCATACGTGAATGTCATCCCGGTTCAAGCCGAAGTGACAGAATAATCGTAGGGGCAAATAATATTTGCCCATTGAAAACGAACAGAAAATAATGTAGAGACGTCATATTATGTCGTCTCTACGTTTTTTATGTCAAAACCAAAATTAAAATAAATTTGTTTTTCTTTTCAAAAATATTTATTTTTGTAGCGTCCAATTCATATTTTATGAGGAGATTTTTACTATTATCTATAACAATACTGCTTTCGATAACGGCCTTCGCTCAGCTAGAGGTGAAACCGGGCTCTTTTAAGGAAGTGCCTGGATTCGTGAATATCAACCCGGATCAGAATTATCAAGCTGATGATAATGATTTGCCTTTTGCTGTTATTAAAGTGAGAACGGAAAATATCACCGACAAACAACGTCGTGAGTTGATATTTGAGAGTAACCTTGCTGTTGGAATTCTTCTCGAATATAAAACAGGCGAAGTGTGGGTGTATCTTACCGCAAAATATGCCGATTACCTGAAGATTTCACATCCTGATTTCAGCTCAATCGAGTTTACTATTCCATTCGACCTGCAGCCGAAGAAAGGCTATGAAATGACACTTGTCAATAAGTTTAATTATACCTCTGCGCCTGATGTTCCTGATTTTAATTATTTGATTATTAAGTCGGATCAGCCCAATTCATTGGTTTATATAGATGATGTTTATATTGGCGAAGGCGAGGGCTCGAAATCGTTCCCGCTTGGCGATAAGCATACCTGGCGTATAGACTGCGATATGTATCATTCTGAAAGCGGCGAGGTAATGATAGTCGAAGGCGAACCGATGGTGATTGAAAAACAATTGCGCCCGGCTTTCGGATTTATCAGTGTGACAAGCCAGCCTGAAAATGGTGCCATGGTCTTTATTGACGGTAAAAAAGCCGGTGTAACGCCTTATAAATCAGATAAGATGAAAAGCGGGACATATAAAGTCCGTATCATTAAAGAGATGTATAATCCTTCTGAACAAGAGGTGATTGTTACAGATGGTAAGACGACAGAGACCAACCTCGTGATGACTGCCAACTTTGTGAACGTGAGTGTCAGAAGTGATTCGGAATCTGATATTTATGTTGATAATGAAAAGAAAGGCAAAGGCGTTTGGATAGGTCGCCTGACGCAAGGTAACCATGTCTTTGAGGCGAAAAAAGAGTCACATAAGACCTCGGTGCAGACCGCTGAGCTGAAGCTGGGCAAAGACGAAAGTATTGTGTTGCCAAATCCTGAACCGATTTATGGAACTATCGATATCAACTCCACGCCGATGGGAGCCGCGATTATCATCGATGGTAAGGTATACGGAACCACGCCGAGAATTCTAAAAGATGTTCTCATCGGTAAACATGAGCTCCGACTGGAAAAAAGCGGTTATACATCAGTGAAAAAGATGTTTGTGCTCAACGAAAAAGTGATGCTGACAATCAACGAAACGATGGAACCGGTAAAAGGCATGACTCAGAAACCTGTCAAACCCATCAAAGAACAAAAAGTAACGGCGGCTAAGCCCGACGGCGGCTTTTCAAATTATAAATTCATGATGCTTAATGTGTCGTATAGCAATTACAGCGATCTGTCGTATGGCCTGACATTCGGAAGCGTCGGGAAAACCGGATGGTTCGCCAGCGTAATCACAAATCTCAGTTTCAAATTCAGCGCTGATTATGAGTGCGGTAACGATTTCTTGGTTAATGGCAATTATATCGACTATGATGGGACGGAGTATTATACGGCATTTTCTCTCATGGGAGGCTACATCTACAGACTGTCGGAGCCATTGGCGTTGAAAGTTGGCGCCGGTTATGGAATAAGAAATCTGATGTACGAAACCACAAGTAAAAAACTGGTCAAAAACACTGATGTGAGCGCAAGCGGCATCGATTTGTCGGCTGGAGCTTTATATCGTATAGGAAGACTTGCAGTCTCGTTGGATGTGGTGACAGCGAGCTTCAAGATTTTTGAGGCATCATTAGGAATTGGTTACACTTTTTAAATAGCTGATTATGAAAAAGATAACATATATTTCGGTTTTATTGACAGTAGTGCTGATCGGCGCCTGTAAGAAACATCCTTTGCCAGATGTAAATTATTACAGCAACCTGAATGGTGATGTGCCTAGTGTGACGACAGCTGTGGTCTCCAACATCACAAATACTACAGCGATGTGTGGCGGCAACGTGACGTCGGTGGGCTCGAGTTTTGTGACAGCCAAAGGTGTCTGCTGGAGCACTAGCCAATATCCGATGGTCACCGGCTCTCATACGACTGACAGCGTCGGAGCAGGCTCTTATACCAGCTACATCACTGGATTGTCACCAAACACAACATATTATGTAAGAGCTTATGCTACAAACAGCTATGGCACGGCGTATGGAACAGTGAAGACATTCAAAACCGCTCAGAGCGGGTCGTCACCGACGGTTACCACGGTGGTGGTTTCAGACATCACCTCGAGCACAGCGACCTGCGGAGGTAATGTGACATCTTCTGGAAGCGGCACAGTTACTGCTCGCGGCGTGTGCTGGAGCACCATACAAAACCCGACAGTGTCAGGTTATCATACTAATGATGGCACCGGCACCGGAATATTCACCAGTAATATAACAGGATTATCAGCAAATACGACATATTACGTGAGAGCTTATGCAACAAACAGCTATGGCACAGCATATGGTGTTCAAAGGAGTTTCACTACATCGAATAGCACAATAAATATAACTATTTCCACAGATAATGTCACTAATATAACACTGACTTCTGCAAAATGTGGAGGGAATGTAAGCGATAACATATTCAGAGGAGTGTGCTATAGCACAAATCCAAATCCGACATACAATGACTCAAAAGTTGACGCTGGCATCGGCAGCGGTTCTTTTACCTGCGAGATGACAGGATTGTCTCCAAATACAACATATTATGTTAGGGCATATGCTTATATGCCTGCAGGGTATATCCCGGGAATTGAAGGAATAGAAGAATATGGCGAGCAAAAGGTGTTTACTACCACAGTGCCTCCTGATGGCGCGTTATATGGCTTGTTCTCAGTAAGCGCGACAAAGCAGGTGCGATTCTCGCAAGGTCTTTTGCAATATCAAGCTTCAACCGGCATCTGGCGTTTTGCCGCAAATCAATATTATTGTGAAGGTGAAAATAATGCAAATGCATCCGCGACATATAGCGGCTGGATCGATATATTTGGCTGGGGCACAAGCGGTTATAACGGTAAATATCCGTATATGACAAGTACAAATCCGACTGATTATGGCAATGGCAATAACAATATAGCCGGTACTAATTATGATTGGGGTGTATATAATGCGATATCAAATGGCGGTAACACCGCAAACACTTGGCGCACACTAACTAAAGACGAGGGTGAATATCTTCTGTATTATAGATCTACGCAATCTAATCAACGATTTGCTTATGCAAAAGTTCATAATGAGTTTGGCTATTTGCTCCTACCAGATAATTGGGTCTCGGATGTTTACAGTTTAAATAGTGTAAATGACAACAGTCCTTTCGCTACTGTTAATGTGATAAGTGATAATGATTGGGAAATGCTTGAAACTGCTGGAGTCGTGTTCTTGGTTTGTGGATATCATAGATATAATTATAATGGCAATATCTTATCCAGTAGCAAACCTAATATTTGGACTTCCACATATAGTGATGATCAAGAAGCATATTATATTGGTAATCAATATGATGGTTTTGGTGTAGATCATTGTTATCGTAGTGATGGGTATAATGTCCGCCTCGTTCAAGATTACTAGTTGACTGTAATAAAATTCTGCGATAATCTATTCTAATAAAAAAGAAATTCTTATCTTTGCAATTTGTTAACATTGCTAATTCTTCTTTTTTATGAAAAGATTTTATATATTATTGATAATCACTGCTCTGGCTAATATTTGCTTCGCGCAGATGAAGCCAAAGGAACTAGAAGCTTTAAAAAACGACACTACTCTATATTACGGATTGAGCCACGTGTGCAACACTCCCGACGAGGCAATGGAAAACGCCAAAACAGAACTGTATTCAAATATTGCAAAGAATTGCAACGCCAACGCCATTTACATCCCTGGCAACGGCGACGGCGACCAACAGCTGCAGGCAATCATCCGCACTTTTAAAGAGAGAATTGAGGAAAAATCGTTTGACAAAGCAGTGGTGGAAAACGACAATAACGAAGAGTATCAATATATTATATGCCTCAAACGCTCTGATTTCAGAGCGATGTGCGACGACCGCGTCAACGATATCCAACGTTATATCTCGAAAGGCGTGAAGGCCGAAGCCAACGCCAGCCTGGAAGACGCACTCAAAGATTTTTATTGGGGCCTGATGCTCTGCTACGCCCATCCACAAGGTAAGAAACTGCAGTTTCATGGCGACAGCGGAACCGTTGATTATGAATGGCTTATCGACAGAATCAGCGGCACCGACGGCATACTGAAGTCGTTTAACTTCATCGTGCCGAAAGAAAACGGCATAGAAGAGACCGAGACCGGACTTCTTGTGAAACTGAAGGTGAAAACGACAAACGGCGACGATGTGGTGAGCCTCCGCTGCGAATGCCACGACGGCCGCAAATTCATGCCTAACACCGTGCGCGACGGAAAACTCATCGTGCAACTTCGCGACAGAGAAATCAAGAATTTTAAGATAAAAGTCAACTACGACTTCAAAGACGACGCCAAAAAGATGAACGCCGCCGTGTCGAACGCCATAGAACTCATCAAAGTGCCACGATTCGCTAATAATATATATAATGTGGACCTCGAGAAAACCATCAGCGTGAAAAAAGAAGAAGAGGCGAAAGGCTGGAATAAAATCGAGAAAAACAACGCAGTGGAAGAAGATGTTTATCTCGGCAAGATGGCATTGATAGAGAGCGCGTTACGTAGCGGCCACATCGAGCTGGCTCGTAACTGCTTCTCGGTGGAAGGCTATAACATGCTCGACACACTGTCGCATTACGGCAAGATGACAGTGATTGGTAAACCTGAGTATAAACTGTTGAAATACAAAGACGAAGTGATATGCCGCAGCATTCTGATGCAGTTCGACTTCAGAAACACCATCGGCTTCTCACAAGAGGTGGTGTTCCGCTTCGACACCATCAACAAAGTGGTGACATCGCTCGCGTTCCGTCTCTCAAATCAGGCTGAATACGACATCATCTCGAAGACGAAATGGCCTGAAGATTCCAGACTGGTGTTGGTGAATTTCCTCGAAGATTACCAGACAGCATACGCATTGAAACGTCATAAATATCTTGAAAGTATCTACTCCGACGACGCTCTTATCATCGTGGGCCGCTTGGTGAAAAAGACCGAGATCCCTGACCGTATGACATTGAAGCTGACGGCAGAAGAGGCCGAGTTGAAGAAATACGACAAAGACACTTACATGAAAAACCTCTCGATGTGCTTCGGCAACAACGAATACATCAGACTGCGCTTCACCGAGACGGAGTTCACGAGAGCCAACAACACCAACGACGTTTACGGTGTCCGCGTGCGCCAGGAGTATTTCTCATCATCATACGGCGACGTCGGCTACCTGTTCCTGCTCGTCGACCTCCGAGGCAAGATGCCTCTCATCCACGTCCGCGCATGGCAACCGGATAAAGTCGACCTTGAGAAATTAATGAACATGAGCGACGTGAGGTTTAATTAATTTATTATTTTTGCAAGTCAATTTTTACAAATATGTTAACGATACCTTATATTAGAGAACATAAAGAGGAATGCATCAACCGTCTGAGCATCAAGAACTTCACACGGTTTGAACTCCTTGACGAGATTTTAGCGCTCGATGATGAGCGCCGCAAGACACAAC
>JAFYNO010000156.1 GCA_017549705.1 Bacteroidales bacterium
GATGGTGGAATGCCCATTCTTTACTACAAATTACATCGATTTGGATGCTATCTTGGCAAAAGATTATTCCGAACTCGACTCATTTGTGATATTAACTTGCGTTGAAGGCGGCTTCACTTTGAAATACGAAGGCGGCGAAGAGATCGTCAACATTGGTGAGTGCATCTTGATTCCAAACATCATTAAGAAAGTGGAAATCAAGGCGTTAGGTCATTGTAAAGTATTAGAGACTTATATTGTTTAACCATTAAAATTTATATCATGAAGAAATTATTAGCAACTTTACTTTTCGGCTTTTTGTTTTTCGGCTTATCAGCTCAGAACTCAGATCTGCCGAATATCACCTTGAAAAACCTTGACGGCGAGTCAGTTATTATCGCTGAGATCAACAACGAGGGCAAGCCGTTTGTGATGACATTCTGGGCAACCTGGTGCGGTCCGTGCGTGAAGGAACATAACGCCCTCACCGAGGTTTACGACGACTGGGTAGAAGAGACAGGCGTGAAGATCTTCTCTGTCTCCATCGACGACGCCCGCTCAACAGCCAAGATTAAGCCTTTCGTTGACGGCAAAGGCTGGCCTTTCGAGATTTTACTCGACGTGAACAAAGACTTGGCACGCGCTATGAACGTCAGCAACCCACCTCACACCTTCCTTTTCAACGGTGAAGGTAAGATTGTGTGGCAGCACACAGGATATCTGGATGGTGGCGAAGAGGATCTATATCAAGAAATTTTAAAAATCTCCAAATAATAATGTAGAGACGGTCGGTCGACCGTCTATTAAACATAAAAAATAGATGAAAAAATTAACATTATTAATTGTTTTCGTACTCGGAATTACCGCTGTTTATGGCCAGGATTTCCTCACCAAATCGAAAGTGGCGGGAAGTTTTGAGGTAAACACACAGTATTATATGGCCGATGAAGGCATTGGCATTACAGACTCGACCTTGAACAACAAGTATTTAGGCATCAACGGATTTGGAAAAGTCCAGTATACTCTAGGAAACTTCACAGCAGGAATACGTTTTGAATCATTTCAGACACCACTTTCAGGTTTCCGTCCTGAGTTGGAAGGTTCAGGCATAGCCAACTATTTCGCGACATACGACGACGGAATCATTGGCATTACAGTTGGTGATATCTACGACCAGTTCGGATCAGGTTTGATTTTTAGAACTTACGAGGAATGGTCGCTCGGATTTGACAACTCATTGCGAGGTTTGCGCGCTATTTATCGTCCATGTGAAGGCGTCACTTTGAAAGGCGTTTACGGAAAGCAGAGATATTACTGGGCTTCATACAGCAAAGACGAAACCAGAGGCATTATCCGCGGTTTTGATGGCGAATGGGACTTGAATCAAAGCATTAAATCATTGAATAACTCAAAATTCAAGATTGGCGTTGGTGGAAGCTTCGTAAGCAATTATCAATCAGCAGCAAGCAACGACCCAATGTATAACATTCCTGAAAACGTAGCGGCAACAGCCGGACGCATCAATATGGGATACGGTAGGTTCTCATTCTCAACTGAATACGCATATAAGATGAACAATCCTTCGGCAATTAACAAGCTTATATACAAAAATGGCGAAGCACTTTTGACATCTTTAGCATATTCGCAAAAAGGTCTTGGCGTTGTTTTACAGTTAAAACGCGTCGACAACATGAGCTTCAAGTCTGATTACACTGCCACAGAAAACGATCTGGACATCAATTTCATTCCGCCTATCAACTATACACATACTCATAGTCTTCCGGCGATGTATTCATACTCTACTCAACCTAACGGTGAGATGGGCATCCAATTCCAAGTCAATTATCTCATTCCAAAGAAGACTTTGCTCGGTGGAAAATATGGAACGAAACTTGCTTTCAATTATAGCCAAGTGAATGATATCGTAAGAGATTCAATCAATTACAAAGGAAATATGGTTATCAACAAAAAAGGTACGTTGGGCTACAGCTCACCATTTTTCGGTATCAGCGACAAGGTTTTTTATAGAGATATTAATTTTGAAATCGATAAGAGAATCAATAAAAAATGGAGCATTATCGTACAATATATCAATTTGATTTATGATATCGAGACTATCGAAGGACATAAAGATGCCCCTACTGTGAAAGCCGACATTGCATTCCTGGATTTGACTTATAAAATCAATACAAAAAATAGTATTCGTTTGGAGTTACAGCATTTATGGGACTGCATAGGAACAAGTTATAAAGTAGAAGAAGGTTCTGAAAAAGACTTTATTAAGAGAGGCAATTGGCTTTCAGCATTGCTTGAGTATTCTATAGCTCCAAAGTGGTTTGTTTCAATCGCCGACAAATACAACTACGGCAATCCTGTGGCTGATTATCGCGACCATTACGTAACAGCATCAGTCGGATTTATCAAAGATGCAACACGCATAACCGTGAGTGGCGGACGCCAGAGTGAAGGCATGGTTTGTGTAGGTGGAGTGTGCCGCGTGGTTCCAGCATCAAGCGGAGTATCATTGACGATTACGACTTCGTTTTAAAAAAACATGATTACATTGTAGACAATGAGATTCCTCACTACGTTCGGAATGACAAATAGAAAAAATATTAAAAAATGAAAAAAATATCTTTAATATTAGCAATCACGTCAGCCGTTTTTACAATGGCATCGTGCAACAAGACAGATGAACCTTATATGAAGGACATAGTCGTTAGCGGCGACAGAATCGTTCTTCTGGAAGATTACACAGGGGTAAAATGTGTTAATTGCCCTGATGCAGCTGTGATAGCTCACGAACTACTGGAAAGCTATCCCAAGAATCTCGTGGTTCTAAGTGTTCATGCTGGTTATTTGGCAACACCATTCCCAGGAGAACCAGATTATAGGACAGAGGCTGGTACAAATTGGTATGAAACATTCGGATTCTCAGCAAACCCAATTGGTACAGTGAACCGCACCAAGGTAAATAACGGCTATGGGTACAATAGCATCGCTTGGGGCGCAAAAATTGCTGAAGAAATTAACAAGACACCAGAGATTCAGTTTAGTATCGAACCAACTTATGACGAAAGCACTAGGAAACTCGATATTCTTATCAAAGGTGAGTTTACACAAGAGATAACCGGTGACTTTTATATTTTCGCAGGTATAATGGAAGACAGTATCCAAGGAAAGCAGGTAACATCACAAGGGCTTAGCGATCAATACTGGCATTGCCATATGTTTCGCCAACCCCTCAATGGTAACTGGGGAGAAAGTTTATTTGTCGGTATGACAGATCCGTCGCAACAGTTCCAAAAAAGCTTCAGTACAACAATTGATTCTACATACAATGCTGATCAGTGCTATGTGGTTTCATATGTTTACAACAATGCTCAGGATAAAGTTATTCTTCAGGCAGGTCAGGCGAAGATAAAATAAAAAAGGAGGCCTTTTGACCTCCTTTAGTAGCGGGGGGCGGATTTGAACCACCGACCTTTGGGTTATGAGCCCAACGAGCTACCGGACTGCTCCACCCCGCATCGTGAATTGGGCTGCAAAAATACAACATTTTTGCTATCGTGTCAAGTGTTTTTTGAAAAAAATTGAAATATTTTTAAAAATATGGATCATAAAGCAGGTTACGTCAACATTATCGGCAAGCCAAACGTCGGAAAATCAACGCTTATGAACGACTTGGTGGGCGAGAAAATTTCCATCATCACGTCGAAAGCGCAGACAACCCGACACCGCATTTTGGGCATAGTGAACGGCGACGATTTCCAAATTGTGTTCTCCGACACCCCTGGAATCATCAAAAATCCGGCCTACAAGATGCACGAAATCATGAATCAGTATATAAATGTGGCGTTTATCGACGCTGATTTGATACTGTATGTGGTCGACATCACCGACAAGAAAATCGATGAGGAGACAGTGGAACGCATCAAAAAGATGGAGGTTCCGGTCTTCGTTTTATTGAATAAAATCGACCTCTCGACACAGGAAGAAGTGGAGAAAGCAGTTGAATACTGGCACAACGCACTTCCGGCAGCCACAGTATTTCCAATCTCAGCAATGCATCAGGCAAACATTCAGTTTGTGTTTGAGAGCATCATCGAAAAACTGCCGGTTTGTCCTCCATATTTCCCGAAAGACGAGCTCACCGACCGCTCGATGCGCTTTTTCGTGACGGAAATCATCCGTGAAAAAATCTTGCTAAATTATCAGCAGGAAATCCCGTATAGTGTTGAGGTTGTGGTGGATGCGTACGAAGAAAGCGCGAAACTTATCAACATCAAGGCGACTATTTTCGCATCGCGCGAATCGCAGAAAGCTATATTAATAGGTAAAGGCGGTGCCGCGATTAAAAAAGTGGGAATACAGTCGCGAGCCGATATCGAAGAGTTCACCGGAAAGAAGATTTTCTTGGATTTGAGAGTGAAAGTTGACAAAGATTGGCGAGATAATGAAGAAGAATTAAAACATTTTGGATACGAAGCATAATTATGAGTAATATTGTTGCAATTGTTGGAAGACCGAACGTCGGAAAGTCGACGTTATTTAACCGTTTAGTGCAGTCACGTCAGGCGATTGTGGAGGAAAGCAGCGGCGTGACACGCGACCGCCATTACGGACACAGCGACTGGAACGGCAAGTCGTTCACCGTCATCGATACAGGCGGTTATGTGGTCGGATCAGACGATATTTTTGAAGAAGAGATCAGAAAACAAGTCGATTTGGCAATTGACGAGGCCGACGTCATTATTTTTGTGGTCGACGGACAGGCAGGAGTGCATGTTTTGGACGAAGACGTGGCGCTGATTTTGCGCAAATGCAAGAAAAAAGTGCTTCTCGGCGTGAACAAGACCGACATCCCGAGCAAGTTCGGCGAGGCGGCGGAGTTTTATGCCCTCGGACTTGGCGAGATTTATCCTTTCTCGGCCATGACAGGCACCGGCACCGGCGAATTACTCGATGAGGTAGTGAAATATCTGCCAAACGATACTACAGAAGATTATTCCAACCTGCCGAGATTTGCAGTTGTGGGTCGTCCGAACGTAGGAAAATCGTCGATGATCAACGCATTCTTGGGTCAGGAAAGAAACATCGTGACAGATATCGCGGGCACCACGAGAGACAGTAACAACACTCATTTCAACGCTTTCGGAATGGACTTTATGCTGGTTGATACTGCAGGTTTGCGTAAGAAGAGCAAGGTTTACGAAAATATCGAGTTCTACTCGGTAATGCGTTCTATCCGCGCAATCGAGGAATGCGACGTGGCAATTCTCATCATCGACGCCACACAAGGATTCGATGCGCAGGATATGAACATTTTGAGGCTCATCGAGAGAAACAAGAAAGGTTTGGTTTTGGTCGTGAACAAATGGGATTTGGTGGAGAAAGACAGTAACACTCACCTCGCATTCGAGAATATGATCCGCGAGAAGACTGCTCCGTTTGTTGACTACCCGATAATTTTCACATCGGCTATCAATCGTCAGAGGACGTTCAAGGTGCTTGAGACCGCTCATAGAGTTTATGAAAACCGTGAACGCAAGGTTTCGGTGCGCGAGTTGAACGACACAATGTTGGAGATCATCAACAGTCAGCCGCCGCAAATCGCATCGCGTGGCCGTTATCTGAAGATAAAATACATCACCCAGCTGAAGAGCCCTACTCCGCAGTTCATCTTCTTCTGCAACCTGCCAAAGGATGTGAAGGATAACTATGTAAGGTTCTTGGAGAACAAGATCAGGAGCATCTGGGACTTCCACGGAGTTCCTATTCAATTATTTTTCCGTGAAAAATAATTTTGATGCCCTAACGGGCAGAAATCTTAAAAAAATCTAATAAAAAATCTAAAAATTGGACTAAAAAAATATTTGAAAGAAAGATTTATTAAGATTTTTAAAAAGATTTTATTAAGATTTTGAGCCGAAGGCGACCTAAAAAATGGATAACGAAGAATTAAGAATCGATAAATGGCTTTGGTGCGCGAGGTTGTTTAAGACCCGCACTTTAGCTGCTGATGCTTGCAAAGGCGGCAAGGTGAAGGTCAACGAGGTGTCAATGAAGCCATCGCACGATGTGAAGATTGGCGAGGTGATTGGCGTGCAGCTTGGGCAGTTGCATAAGGTCGTGGAGGTGCTGAGCATCCCGAAGAGCCGAGTGTCACCGAAAGACGTGCCAAACATCTATATCGACCGCACGCCAACTGAGGAGTACGAGCGCATCGAGTTCATGCACGCCTACAAGGCCGAATATCGTGACAGAGGCGCTGGCCGTCCGACGAAGAAAGA
>JAFYNO010000157.1 GCA_017549705.1 Bacteroidales bacterium
AAGACTGAATGTGTCCGTGACGTGTTACTGTCAGGCGGCGACGCTTTGATGGTGAGCGACAAGAAGTTGGAATACATCATCGGTCGTCTCCGTCAGATCAAACATGTCGAGATAGTTCGTTTGGGAACACGTACACCTGTGGTCTGCCCACAGCGTATCACTCCTGAGCTCTGCGACATGCTGAAGAAGTATCATCCAATCTGGATCAACACGCACTTCAATCACCCGAACGAGGTGACACCAGAGTCATTCGCAGCTTGCGAAAGATTGGCAAACGCTGGTATTCCGCTTGGTAACCAGAGCGTGTTGCTCCGTGGCGTCAACGACTGCGTGTACGTGATGCGTAACCTCGTCCACGAACTCGTGAAGATGCGTGTACGCCCATACTACATCTATCAGTGCGACCTTTCAATGGGTCTGGAGCACTTCAGAACTCCGGTTTCGAAGGGTATCGAGATTATCGAAGGCTTACGCGGCCACACATCAGGCTTCTGCGTCCCGACATTCGTCGTCGATGCTCCGGGCGGTGGCGGCAAGACCCCGGTCATGCCACAGTATGTGATCTCACAGTCACCAGGCAGAGTGGTGTTGCGTAACTTCGAAGGCGTTATCACAACCTACACCGAGCCGGCTGAGTATCATAGCGAGTGCAACTGCCCTGAGTGCCAGGCACTTAAGAAGAGACTCGAGGCTGAGAGAGTTGAGGAAGTCGACAGAAATAAACCTGTTGACGGTGTTATTACATTGCTCGAAGGCGAGAAGATGAACATCGAACCTGCTCATCTCTATCGTCATGAAAGACAAAAACATAACAAATAATAATAAGCTGTATGAGCGATAAAAATTATCAAAAAGTATCCAATTGGAAGATTATCTTCGTTTTGATAATCATTGTTTGGATGGTAAACATTCTCATGTCGTTTGTTTACAAGACACAACCGAACTTCTTCATGTTCACATGGTTGACAAACCTGTTTTTGAGTTTGGTTGAAACAATACTTTTGGCACTTTTGACTTATGTTTTTTATCTTTTGTTTTTCAGAAGGAGAAATAGGGATAAAGAAACAGAATATAATGACGCTCAATAAGTTATGCCTTTTATAGAGGAACTTATAAAATACAGAAGCTGTTCTATCGTGGGGCTGGCGAAAAACACCGGCAAAACGGTGAGTCTGAACTATGTTTTAGGCCGCTTGCCCCTCGACAGAATGCGTATCGGACTGAGTTCCATTGGTATCGACGGCGAGACGACCGACCAAGTGACGAAGACGGCAAAGCCGGAGATTACCATACAAGAAGGCACATATTTCGGGACAAGTGAGAAACATTATCTGCAAAGGAGAGTGGTTTCGGAGCTTGTCGAAGTGAGCGATGAGAATACTTCATTAGGAAGGATAGTGACGGCCAAGGCGCTGACCAAAGGCAAGATTCTGCTTTCGGGGCCGTCGTCGAACCTCGGATTGAGGCGTTGGAAATCGTCGATGGAGAAATACAACATCGATTTGATTATCATCGACGGGGCGCTTTCGCGAATGAGTCTGGCGTCGCCGGCAACGAGCGAATCGATGATTCTGGCAACAGGAGCAGCATATTCGGCGAACATAACAAACTTGGTGCAGAAAACAGCATTCGTGGTGGATATGGTGAATCTGGATCTGACATCGGAAGAAAATAGATTGAGGTTCAATGACATACACACGGGAGTCTGGGCGGTTGACGACGATGATGTGATGCATGACTTGAAGGTGACGTCGTCGTTATCGACGAACATCTGCCTTGACGGCATCGAACATATAAAGACGCTGTATATGAGCGGAGCGCTGACTGATGGCTTTATGGAGCACATCCGTACGAAGAAGGTTTTCAAGGAAACTGAGATTGTGGTGACTGATTTTACGAAGGTTTTCCTTACACCTATATTATATAAGGCGTTTGTGAGAGGAGGCGGCAAGATCAGTGTGATGATGAAAAGCAAGCTCATCGCGGTGACGGTGAACCCGACGGCACCCAACGGCATGGTGCTCGACTCGGACAGACTATGTAAAACAATGTCGGAAGCTATTGGACTTCCGGTTTATGATTTAAAAAGATGCGACTGAAACAACTCATAGAGCAACCCTGCGGTCTGAAATACATGATTGACAACCTCGACACCCACTCGGGATATGCGAGGCGAATGATTCTCGACACCGAGATGCCGACGGATGCAAAGGAAATACAGACTAACTATCAGATACTCAAGCAGTTCTATGATGTTGTTAACGTAAAAGAGAACCAAAACCAGATCAACAACCTGCAGTTTAAGCTTTGCAATCTGAAGGAGATTGGAGGCACGATTACTCATCTGCGGAATAAGTATGTTTTGGATGACATCGAGCTTTTTGAGGTGAAGCATTTGGCGATGCTCGCTGGCGATACTCAGGTGGTAATGAACAACTTACAGCTGGGCGAAAGCATTTTTATTCCGAAATTGGACGAGGTGGTGAGCATTCTCGACCCTGATGGGATGAAGATAGCATCGTTCTACATTTACGACTCGTATTCGCAGCGCTTGATGGAGTTGCGCAGAAAGATGAAGGCGAAAGACGACTTCGACGAGGCTTTGTTCAACGAGGCGACTGCTATTGAAGACGAGATTCGTGCCAAGCTGTCGATGCAGCTCTCAAAATATGCCGATGAGCTTGAAGCAGCGCAGAAAGCCTTGGGATTCATTGACTTAAACCTCGCTAAGGCCTTCCAGATGATAAAATACAACCTTTGTTTCCCGACGATAGCCGACAATGGCGAGACAGAATACGAGGGGTTGTTTAATCCGGAAGTGAAAGAGATTTTGGAAGAGAAAAATGAAAAATACCAACCAGTCTCAATAAGATTCGGACAGAAGCCGACGATTATTATGGGAACGAATATGGGTGGTAAGACAGTGGTAATCAAGACATTAGCACTGTGTCAATATCTTTTCCAATTTGGATTTGGAATACCTGCGGAGAAAGCGAACATTATGCTTCAGAATGAGGTGTTCCTTTGCACGACAGACGAACAGTCGATTCACAAAGGATTGTCGTCGTTTGCAGCAGAGATGAAGAAAATTGATGAAATCATCAAAACTTCAAGACAAAGAAATGACTTTTTGGCTCTTGTGGATGAGCCGGCAAGAACTACCAATCCGACTGAAGGCACAGCTTTGGTGTCGGCATTGGTGAAAGTTTTACAAGAGAAACAAATGAGTTTGATAATTGTAACTCATTATAATATAAATACTTATAATAATCATTGCTTACGCGTTAAAGGTTTTGACGGCGGAAAGATGAATTATGAGTTGGTGGAAGTGCAGAATGGTGAGGTGCCGCACGAGGCACTGAATATAGCTGAGAGTTTGGGAATAGACGAGGAGTGGATTAAAAATGCGAAAGAGAGTTTAAACCTATCGAATTCGATTGGTTTAGAATTAGTGGGGGCGAATTCGACCCTCTTGGGAAAGGTTGGAGGAAAATGATTATGGCACAAATAGTTGTAAAGGATACTAGGATTAGAACCATTCAGATTAATGGGATGGATTATATTTGCATTACTGATATTGCGAATGCAAAAGATAGTGATAGTAGGGCAGCTGATATAATCAAGAATTGGATAAGAAATAGATACACTATTGAGTTTATTGGGACATGGGAGATAATCCATAATCCGAATTTTAAAGTGGTCGAATTTGACCACTTTAGAAAACAAGCAGGATTACCAAGTTTCGTTATGAGTGTATCAGAATGGATTGATAATACAGACGCAATTGGAATAATTGTCAAACAAGGAAGATATGGTGGTACTTATGCATACAAAGATATTGCGTTTGAATTTTGTTCAGCCATTAGCGTTGCTTTTAAACTCTATCTTATAGAGGAATTCCAACGTCTCAAAGAGGAGGAACAAAAGCAGCTTGGATGGTCTGTTAAGCGTGAACTTGCAAAGATTAACTACCATATCCATACAGATGCCATTAAAGAAAATCTTGTACCAGAGGAATTGGATGCATATCATAAATCTTTGATTTATGCTAATGAAGCAGATGTTTTGAATGTGGCTCTTTTCGGGATAACCGCCAAGGAGTGGCGCGATGCCAATCCAGATTTGCAAGGCAATATCAGAGATTATGCCAATATTAATCAGTTGATTTGCCTTTCAAACATGGAAAACCTGAATGCGGTGTTTATTAATAAAGGTATGACACAGCAGGAACGGCTAATTGAACTTAATAAAATTGCCATTCAGCAGATGCAAGTGTTGGAAAGCGTTGAGGAGAGAAAATTGTTGAAATAATAAAATAATTAGAATATGAGAAAACTTATCTTTACTTTTTTAGTGTTTTTGACATTGTCTATGAATGCTCAAGACTATACAGTTAGATTTTTGGGTATTCCTGTAGATGGAACTAAAAAAGAAATGATATCTAAACTAAAGAAAAAAGGTTTTAAATATGACAGAACTCATGATTTATTGGAAGGTCAGTTTAATAATCGTGAGGTAATTGTTAGTATTAACACATATAAGGAAAAGGTATGGAGGATAGTGGTGATGGATAAATATGTCCTAAATGATGAAGTTAATATTAGAATCAGGTATAATCAATTAATTGATCAATTTGAGAATAATGCTAAATATTCATCTATCTTATATGATAATAAGAAAATAGAAGACACTGAAGATATTTCTTATGAAATACATGTAAATAACAAAAGATATCAAGCTACATTTACTCAAGGTTATTCTAAGGATGAGATAGCCCAATTATATAATGATGAAGAATATCTAAAAAAATGGATAACAAACGAATATTCAGAAAATGAGCTTGATTCATTACGTATTAAATCTGATAATGAAGAAGATTATGAAGAAAGAATAAAATGGCGATTTGCTATTGAACATAGCTTTCTTAATACTGAATTATATAATAATACAGTATGGTTTATAATCGGAGAGCAGAATTCTGATTATTATATTGTTATGTATTACGAAAATGATAAAAATGAGCCAAAAGGTGAAGACCTTTAGTGTTTCTTATTATAATTGAAAATAAAAGAATAAATTAAAAATATAAAACTATGACAAGCAAATTAGGACTTGATTTTACGAAAGTTGAATATGCAAGAGGTTTGGCAAAGAAGATCGCCGACCAGGTGCAGGAGTTCGTTGAACAATATACTACCGTTGCGGTGGAGCGTACGTTGAGCCGTTTGATGGGCATCGACGGCGTGGATGAGAACCAGGTGCCGCTGCCGAACGTGGTGGTCGATACACTGAAAGAGAAGGGCGTGCTGAGCGAAGGTGTGCTGTTCTTCATCGCTAACGCTATGATTCAGACAGGCTTGAAGCCACAGCAGATTGCAGAGCAGGTGGCAGCTGGCAAACTCGATATCACAAAAGTGGTGACTCGTGACGCAAAGAAGATTGCTGAGACACTGCAGCCGGTCATCGATGAGAACGTGAACAAGATTCGCGCTCGCCACGACAGACGTGATCACTATCTGAACACCATCGGTGAGGGTCCGAAGCCATACCTTTATATTATTGTGGCAACAGGTAACATCTACGAAGACGTTGTCCAAGCTCAGGCTGGTGCTCGTCAGGGTGCGGATGTCATCGCTGTGATCCGTACAACAGGTCAGTCGTTGCTCGACTATGTGCCTTACGGCGCTACAACAGAAGGTTTCGGCGGTACATTCGCAACCCAGGAGAACTTCCGCATCATGCGTAAGGCGTTGGACGAAGTAGGCGAGGAGCTCGGCCGTTACATCCGTCTGTGTAACTACTGCTCAGGTCTCTGTATGCCTGAAATTGCCGTAATGGGTGCTTTCGAAGGCTTGGACGTAATGTTGAACGATGCTTTGTACGGAATCTTGTTCCGCGATATCAACATGCAACGTACTTTGATCGACCAGTATATGAGCCGTATCATCAACGGATTTGCTGGCGTTATCATCAATACTGGTGAGGATAACTACCTGACAACCGCTGACGCTGTCGAGGCTGCTCACACAGTTTTGGCATCAGACCTTATCAACGAACAGCTTGCATTCTCAGCAGG
>JAFYNO010000158.1 GCA_017549705.1 Bacteroidales bacterium
CCAGCAGCAGGCTGTTCTCGATTACTGCGCTCAGATGAAGCAACGTCTTGAGGCTAAAGGACTTAGAGTGAAATTCGACGACCGCGACACTCAGAAACCAGGATTCAAGTTTGCTGAATGGGAGATGAAAGGCGTTCCAGTTCGCTTGGCAGCAGGTCCACGCGATGTTGAAAACCAGACCGTTGAGATTGCTCGCCGCGATACATTGACAAAACAGTCGATTTCAGAGGCTGAGATGGAAGACCACATCCTCGGCTTGCTCGACGAGATTCAGGATAGCTTGTACAACAGAGCTCTTGAATATCGCAAGGCTAACACTCATAAAGTTGACACTTGGGATGAGTTCAAGCAGGTGATTGAAAACGGCGGATTCGCCTATGCACACTGGGATGGCACAACAGAGACAGAGTTGGCTATCAAGGAAGAGACAAAGGCTACATTGCGCTGCATCCCATTGGATGACGACTACGAAGACGGCGTTGATGTCTTCTCTGGAAAACCTTCAAAGAGAAGAGTTATCTTTGCAAAAGCTTATTAAAATTATAATACCCTTTTCGAAATACTCTCAGTACCCTGTGGTAAGTCGTATTTCTGCAAAGGGTATTATAATTTTTATCAGTAAATATTCATTTTTAATGCCATTTTCGAATTGCTCTCAGTACCCTGTGGTAAGTCGCAATTCTGCGAATGGCATTAAAAATTATAGTTGTATGAGTTTCCCTTTGGCGACTGGGCCGTATTGGTTGTTGATGTAGGGAGGCTCACCTTTATAATATATATTGCCAAAGTTGTTGATGCGTGAAACGAGGCGCTCGCTGACGTTGACATAGCAGTTGGCTACTGAATTGCTAACGACCAAGGCTCTTTTTGCTTGATAATCAAGGGCGTTTACCTCGCCAAAACTACGTTTACGGATTTGTAAAAAGCTGTTATTATTCCCACGAATGTTGACGTTGCTGGTTCCATATTCGTAATTGATATACAAATATGGGCAGTTGTTTAGCTCTAAGTTGACATCTCCAGAAGCGCCGTCGAATTCGAAGACATATTTCAATCTGTTGGTGAGCGTATCGCTTGGATTTGGATTGTAAATAGTGTCGCTATTGAATTGATTTTCAGTGGTTACCGTGCCATAGGAGGCAATATAGACATAGTTTACGTCCTTGAAATGAAGCTCGACTTCGAGAGTATAATCGTAAGTGCGGAGCCAATCGAGCGCATTGCCGTTTTTTATTGTGAGAGTGCTGTCGCTGGCATTTATATCTGTTAAGATATTGTCTATCAAGTTTTTACCTGTTGTGATGACAACGTAATTAGTGTCTGATTTCACGAAAGTGAGGTTGATATCGTCGAAGACTCTCACTTTATTGAAGTTGGCGAGTTGTCGTGATTCGGTGGTGATTGCGCCTATTGACAGAGGAGCTTTCTTGCACGAAATCATGCAGGATAAAAGTGATAATATGATTAATATCAATAATTTATCTTTCATATCAATTGATTTTATAACCCAAACCGAAGCAGAAATTATCAGCCCAGCCGAAGTGCGTTACTAGGGCGCAAGTGGCAAAAATATGTTCGCTCAGGTTTTGTTTGGCACAAATTTTCTGATAGAAACGGCCTTCGCCCATTTCTCTGCCGGCGATGTGGCATCCGGCATTGACAATCAATGAGGTGCGACCAAAAGCTACTTCGTATGCGATGTTGATACCGGGCTTGAAGATCTGAACAGGAGTAAATGGTATCTCTTTGAATTTCAACACATCAATGTCAGACATATCATAAACGAGGTCGAAGCCGATGCCTAATTTGCTCATCTCCGACATACGTTTGAGGAAGTTGAGATGCAGGTTGTAGACCGAAAAACGTTTGCCATAGCCTAAATAATTATCGATTTCTTTGATGGCATAGGTGAATGCAGCGTAAAACGAATAATTTTTGCTTATCCAGGGTTTATACTGTTGATTATCAACGTCATGATGAATTCGAGGCTTAGGCGTATTGATGAAATATTTTGCGTTGATTCCGGCATGAGCGACATTTATACCTTTATTAGGTGCTTTTCTCGCACCATTTGAGAAATGGGTGAATCCGACGAAAGCAGCCAGACTTAATCGATTGGTAATGAATATGTTATATTCAGCTGTTAGGTTTATTGCAGCGTTGGCGTAAGAGGCAATAAAAGTGTTTCTGGGATTGGTTTTGGCATCAAAATGCTTGGTGAGGATGCCGAGACCTATTCCGATTTTCAAGTTCAACTGATTTTTTTGACTTTTCAGGCAGTTGAAGCTCAGGAAAGGGTAGGCGGCATACACTTCACCGACTTCCTTGAAACCTCCTAAATTCGAGTAAAGCAAGGTGATTCCAACGGCAGGATAGTTAGCTCGTTCTTGCCATATTTTCCTACCAGTGGTTGCTTGCTGTACGCTGAACTCAAAAAGCGGGAAGTGAGCTTTAAAATAAGCCATATCAGGATGATGGCAAATCATAAAGCCGTAGCTGGCACGAAACTCAATCTGAAAATTTTTATCGATGATAGTATCGTTGCTTTTTGCTGATAAAGTGTTGAATATCAGTAAGAAAAGTAATGATAAAACAATATTTTTAGATAAAAATTTCATGACGCAAAAATACAAAATTAATTGATACAAACGTCATTTCGAGCGCAGTCGAGAAATCTACTCCATTATAATACTTGATTACACGTTAGCAGTAGATTTATTCGCCTGTGGCGAATGCTTTCGCTTCGCTCAGGTCTCCATTCCGCTTCGCTTCAGTCGAAATGACGGATTAATGTGAAATGATTATTAAAAATGTTTAACTTTGCAAAAATTTTAATCATGGATAAAAGATTAGAGGCTTTTAAGAGACTTTTAGATATCATGGACGACCTCAGAAAAGGCTGTCCGTGGGATAAAAAGCAGACAATTGAGAGTTTGCGTCATTTGACTATTGAGGAGACTTACGAACTGAGTGAAGCTATCTTAGCGTCTGATTATCAAGATGTTAAGAAAGAACTTGGAGACTTGATCATGCATATTGTGTTTTATGCGAGAATAGCCGATGAGCGTGGACTTTTTGATATCTCGGACGTGATAAATAGCATTTGCGACAAGTTGATTGTGCGTCATCCGCATATTTACGGCGATGTGAAGGTGGAATCGGCAGAAGAAGTGCTTGAAAACTGGGAAAAGATTAAGATTAAGAAAGAGGGAAACAAGAGCGTTTTGGGAGGCGTTCCTGCTGGTTTACCGCCACTTTTGAAGGCATACAGAATGACAGATAAGGCGTCGGGAGTGGGATTCGACTGGCCAAATAAAGAGGAGTGTTGGGAGAAGGTTCTCGAGGAGATGAACGAGCTTCAGGAAGAGGTGAAAAACGAAGGTTCGATAGAGCGAAAAGACGAGGAGTTTGGCGACCTTTTGTTCGCTTTGGTGAACTATTCAAGATTCATAAAAGTGAATGCAGACACGGCTTTGGAGCATGCCAATGCCAAGTTTAAGAAGAGATTTACGTATATTGAGGAGAAGGCAAGAGAGATGGGAAAGAGTGTGGCGGATATGACGTTGGATGAAATGGAGGCGCTTTGGCAGGAAGCGAAAACTCACTAACCGTCATTTCGACTGAAGCGGAGCGGAATGGAGAAATCTACGCCAATAGTAATGTTCAGAAGCTCTTGAATGCGGTAGATTCCTCGACTTCGCTCGGAATGACAATAGACTTCGCTCGGAATGACAATCGACTTCGCTCGGAATGACATTTTTTTGTCGAGTGAATAAAATTTTGTATATTTGCAGAGTAAAATGCATTAAAAAATGAGTGAATTGGCGAAAAGAACGGTATTTGGGAGTTTGTTTGTGATCGTTGTGATTGGAGGCATTCTTTTGAATTTTTGGGCTTTTTTTGCTGTGATGCTTGTGACTGTACTTATTGGTTCTCAGGAAGTTAGCAAGCTGGTGGCGAAAGAAGACGATCGCGCGTTGAAACTCATGACTGTCATTATGGGCACGCTGTTTTATGTGTTGAGCGTTATATTTTGCAAATATTCGCACGTCCTACAGCTGATTTTGATTCTCACACCTTTATTAATAGCATTATTCTCGAAGAATTATTCATTTGAAAAGATTACTGTCAGCTGCTGGACGGCAATGTTTTTTGTGGCGTTGCCATGCTTGTTAATGATGGAGATGTATGATAAGTATTTGCTAATCATAATATTCTGTTTGATTTGGATAAACGATATTTTCGCTTATCTGACGGGTATGGCAATTGGAAGACACAAGTTGTTTGAGAGAATTTCGCCAAAGAAGACCATTGAAGGCAGCATGGGTGGTTTGGTAATGACGATTGTGACGGCGTTTTTAGTGAATCATTATTGGCTGAATATTATGGGTGACTGGAAAATGATGGGAATGGCAATGGTTGTTGTCATTTTCGGCAGTTTGGGAGATCTCTGCGAATCGATGATGAAACGTCAGGCGGGAGTGAAGGACTCGGGCAATGTTATCCCCGGTCATGGTGGTATTTTGGACAGGTTTGACGCCACGTTTTTGGCGATGCCGGCGGTGTATTGCTATTTGATGATAATTTAAAAATTATGTATATACACAAAAAAGGATATGGCGTTATCGCGACGGTGTTTACGGTGTTGGTTTTGATCACCGTGGGTATTGTTATGTTGCTTAATGCTCTTTTGGAGACTACGCATTGGACAATTCTTGCGGGTCTTATTATTATAGGTGTGGTGATATTTGTGTGGTCGATTACATTTTTCCGTGTGCCTACAAATCGGAAGATAACGCATGAGGAGAATGCTGTGGTTTCGTCGGCAGATGGCGAGATTGTGGCCATTGAGGAGGTTGAGGAGAAGGAGTATTTCCACGATAAGAGGATACAGGTATCGGTGTTTATGTCGGCCTATGATGTGCATGTCAACTGGTTCCCGATGGATGGAGTGGTTAGTTATGTGAAATATCATCCGGGAAAGAAATTGTTTGCGATAAATCCGAAGTCGTCGGAGTTGAACGAGCGTAACTCGGTGGCTGTCAGGGATGAGAAGGGCAGGGAGGTGTTGTTCAGACAGGTGGCTGGAGTGATGGCGCGGAGGATAGTATGTAATATCAAAGAGGGCGACAAGGCTGAGGTTGGCAAAGAGTTCGGCATGATAAAGTTCGGCTCGCGTGTTGATTTCTTCTTGCCGATAGATGCGGATATTCAGGTGGAGATGGGAGATGACATCACTGGACAGGAGACAGTTTTAGCATATTTGAGATAAAAATTTTGAAAAAAGATATTCAATATTAAAAATATTGTTATATTTGCAAGTCCAAAAGTTGGATAGCGAATTAGGAAATTAACTAGAAATTAATGTTTAACTAAATTTAATTAAAAATGAGAAAAGTATCTTTACTTTCATTGCTTCTCGTTTTAATTTGCGGAAGCTTAATGGCACAGGAACCACAGGTTCTTATCGCTGATGGTTTTGAAGAGTACACAGTTGGCAACAAGATTGCTTTGGAAGGACAAGCAGCTGGTCATACTTGGTGGACAACATGGAGCAATACTCCAGGTTCATCAGAAGACGGCGTTGTTGCTGAGTTTGATGGCTCAAAATGCGGTTATTTAACCTATGGTGTAGACCAGGTTTTGCTCCTTGGTGATGAAGAGAATGGCGTTTACGATCTTGAATTCGACATTTTAGTTCCACAGGGCAAGAATGGTTACTTCAACATTCTTCACGATTTCAATGGTTCAGGAAGTACATGGGCATTGGAAAGCTATCTGCACATGTCAGGAAGTGGCTCATCAGCTCCTGGAACAGGTGCTATCTATGCAGGTAGCCAGACAGCTATCACATTCACAGTTGTTTATGATGCATGGATGCACTTCCGTTTGCATGTTGACACCGATGGTGATGTCGCTGAGTACTACTATACAGCACCAGGTGCAAACGAGACAATGATTGCAACATGGCAGTGGAGTCTTAACGCACAGGGTACAGCTACAGTAGGTAGAAAACTTGCTGCTATGGACTTCTACCCACCACAAAACACAGCTAACTCAATGTACTATCTCGACAACTTCAGCTACACAAAGGTGAGCGGCGACACATACGCAGTTCTCGATTTCGATCCAGAAGAAATCGATTCTTATGTTGAAGTTGACGATGTAGCATCAGTTGATATTACTATCAGCAATGAAGAAGGCACATCAGTTGGTGAATGGACAGCTTGGGTTGACTTTGGCGCTGGTGCAGGTGGCACATCAACATCAACACTTTACTATGGCGTTGATCCAGCAGAAGGTGCAAGTTTAGTCGGTTACAACTGGGATGAACCAAAATTGGTTGAAGTTGCAGCTATGTTCCCAGGTTCAACATATGCAGGCTCAGCAATGGGTACAAACATTGTAAGTGTTGAGTATTTTGCAGTTGAATCAACATCAGGTTTCGGTTATGAGGCCAACACTCCTCTTACATTCCGTGTTTACAAACAGGGTATGTATGGCCAGCCAGGTGAAGTTATTGCAGAGAAAGTTATTCCATACGCACAGATTAACCATACAGACTGGACAACAGCAACATTTGACACACCTATCGCTTTGACAGGTTACAATGTTTGGATTGCTTGCGAATACACACAGGCAGTTGGTGGTTACGGCATGGTGTTTGACGGTGGTTCATACCTTCCAAACAGTGGTTTCGTCCGCGTTGGTGGCGGTGGCGCATTTGAGTCAGCTGGTCCAGACAACATGAGCCAAGACTATGGTTGCATGGCAATCCGCGCAAACGTACAGGGAGCTCCTGTTTCAGCAACATGGGCAACATTGAGCAAATCAGATGGCTCAATTCCAAAGGGTGGAACAGATGAACTCACAGTTAACCTTAACGCTATCGGTCTCTCAGTAAGCGATGTTAAAGAAGCTGACATCATCTTTGTTACAAACGATCCTGAGCAGCCAGAGGTTATCATCCCATTGACACTTACAGTTACTGGTGAAGGTATCAACGAGGCAGCAGCTAACGCTATCAATGTCTATCCAAACCCAACAACAGGTATGGTGACAGTTGAAGGTGAAAACATCACAGCAGTCGCTATCTACAGCGCAGCTGGCCAGCTCATCAGCGTTGTTAACACAACAACAATCGACATGAGCACATTCGGCACAGGTGTTTACTTCCTCAATGTCATTGACAATGCAAACAACACAACAGTTCAGAGAGTTGTTGTGAAGTAATATTGAGATTAATTAACGAGCAGAAATTGTAGGGATGTGGTGCGCCGCATCCCTACATTTTTGTTTGTTGGCGGTACCACTCAAACAAGGCGACGGAGGCAGCGTGGGAGACGTTGAGGGAGCGAGTGGGGCCTGGGATGGGGATGTAGACCACCATGTCGCATTGTTGCAGTATCTCCTCGCGGATGCCGTGGCTCTCGTTGCCAACGATGAAGGCGGCGTCGGCGGGAAGCTTTGTCTCGTAAATATTTGTTGCGTTCGTTGCCGTCTCGATGGCGACGATTTTTTTATTTGCAGGGATGAGTTTTCGAAGGTCGTTTTCCTCAGTGAAATACCATTTTATGTTATCGCGGCTTGATGCAGCACATTTTCTTACTCTTCCGAGGCTGTGCGTTGGCTCAATGCCGAGAAATATCATCTCCAAGGCGCCGATATTATCGGAAAGACGAATCATGGAGCCCATGTTGTCGGGAGTGAGGAGGTTGTCGGCGAGGATGATGGGACGAGGTATTGAATCATAGAGCGATTCAGGATGGGATTCTGCGAAAAGATCGTTGGATTTGAGATACATATCTAAAATTTCTTTCCTTGGAAAGTGTTTCTTTCTTCGAGGCGTTTTTCGATTAGGGCTAGGACTTGATCGTAGCGGAGGTTGAGCCAGGGTTTTGAAACCAAGTATCGTGGAGGTACTTCGCCGGCGAAGCGTTCGATTACGATGTTTGGGTTGAGGCGCTCGATGAAGTCGATGACGAATTCAATATAATCATCAAGACTAAACAGATGAAAATCAGCTGGATTGGCGAGATATTCATCGGCCATCTTGGTGTCTTTGAAGATCTGGAGCTGGTGAAACTTCACTGAGGTGAGAGGTAGCTCAGATATGATATTAGCGGTGTCGAGCATCATTTTGCGGGTTTCGCCAGGGAGGCCGAAGATGAGATGAGCGCCGCAGGGGAAGCCGTAGGAGTGGACTAGCTCGATGGCGTTGCGGGCGGTGGCGAAGTCGTGGCCGCGGTTGATGCGGGATAGGGTGCTGTCGTAGGGGGATTCGACGCCGAGCTCTATTATTATTGGATAAGCGCTTCGCTGATAAGATGGATAAGCGCTTCGCTGATAAGATAGAGTTTTCAGCATTTCCAATATTTCGGAGGTTATGCAGTCGGGGCGGGTGCCGATGACGAGGCCGATGATGCCGGGGACGGAGAGGGCTTCGCGGTAGAGCCGTTCCAGTTCGGCGATGGGCTTGTGGGTGTTGGTAAAGGCTTGAAAATAAGCCAGATATGATGTCGCGCGACGATAGCGGCGCTTGTGAAACTCAATGCCTTCTTCGATTTGTTGGCGGATGCTCTTCTCTGGCTTGCAATACGACGGGTTGAAGGCGTCGTTGCGGCAGAAGGTGCAGCCTCCGGTGCTGATGGTGCCGTCGCGGTTAGGGCAGCTGAACCCCGCGTCGATGCTGATTTTTTGGACACGGGAGCCGAACTCGCGCGAGATGTACGAGGAATAGCTGTTGAAACGACGGTCGTCATGCCATGGGAACATGATTGTAATTTTTTGCAAAGATACGAAATAATTCCATCATTTCGAGCGAAGTCGAGAAATCTACTGCAAACAAATGATTAAACGAATAATGCAGTAGATTTCTCCATTACGCTTCATTTCATTACGCTCCAGTCGAAATGACAAATTAATTTTGTATTTTTGCAAAAATTTTAAATAATATGGAAAGTTTTAAAGTAGGTGATAGAGTTAACTTCTTGAATGACAAGGGTGGGGGAGTTATTAGAAAGATTATCGACACCAGGATGGTCGAGGTGGAGATTGAGGACGGTTTCAATGTGCCGGTGTTGATGAGCGACTTGGTGTTGGATTTCAGGGCTCAGCCGACGAGGCAGCAGCAGATGGTCGACAGTGTGCAGAAAGAGATTAAGAATCAACAGATTATAGAGGCGGAGACGCAGAACGAGGCGAGGAGGAGTGAGCTGAGACGTTTTGCTCGCGGCTCAGAAGAAGAAGGCATTTACCTCGCATTTATTCCGCACGACCAGCAGTGGCTGTTGACGGGAGCTATTGACGTGGCGGTGGTGAACAACACTCCTGCTGACGCGTTGTACAGCTTTAATTTGAAAGAAGAAGAGAAATATGCCAATATTGATTATGGCAGCATAGCGCCGTTTTCGAAGGTTGTGGTCGAGGCTATCTCGCGTGACGATTTGGCGCATTGGTGCGAGGGCGTGATTCAGGTGGTGCTTTGTCAGGATGATGTTGACGCCGTTTATCATCCGCTGCATGCTCCTTTCTCGTTGAGAACCAGCAGGTTTTTCAAAGATGGCAGTTATGTCGAGTCGGGCTTGTTGGGTGAGAAGGCGCTCATGATTTGTTTGTCAACTAGTGCTGCGCTGAAGGGTACTGAGAATGACATGACCAAGCTCTTGAAAGATGGCGTGATGCAGCCGAAAGCCAATAAAGATATCGTCAAGAAACAGGCTGCCATCGACAAACATCAGACGCAGCCGGGAGAGGCGATTGTCGACTTGCACATCGGGGAGTTGGTGGATAACATTCTTGGGATGTCGAGTACCGACATCTTCAGAGTGCAGATCAACTATTTCAAGAAAATGCTTGACAGTGCTATAGAAAACGACTATTCGAAGGTGACGTTTATCCATGGCGTTGGCAATGGTGTTTTAAAAAATGCGATTATTGAGGAATTGAAAAATTATGATAATACCTCGAATAGGATGGCGTCGATTTCAAGATTTGGAGTCGGGGCTATTGATGTAATGATTTCGGATAAAAAATAAAAGAGATTTTGTAACAACAACCACCCGAAAATCAGTCTGCATATTTTCTGCGAAAATACAAAGGCCTGATTTTTGGGTGGTTGTTGTTATTTGAATGGTAATCAATCAGTCTGCATATTTTCTGCGTTTGTTGTTATGTGACCCTGCTGGGATTCGAACCCAGACCGAAGGAACCGGAATCCTTTATTCTATCCATTAGACTACAGGGCCTTTTACAGCGCAAAAATAAAGAAAAAACAGCTTGAAATATTTTTTTTCAGGTTGTTTTTTTTAATTAATATAATTATTATATTTGCAATGTTAATTATTAACTGAAAATGAGGAGATTACTATTACTTTTATTAACTATTTTGATACCTTTCGTGTGCATTGCGCAGAATTTTAAGAATAATAGGAAAGAGGCGGAGAAGGTTAAGAAGGCGGGGACGAGTTTTTGGGCGGAGAGTAACGATTGTCTTGACCTTGATGAGGCTAAGACCATGGCGATGCAAGATCTCATCACAAATATTTACAAAAATTGTGATCCGATGATGGCGTTTTTCGACGACGATGATAATCATGAGGGTCAGTCGATGAAGGTGTTTAACACTTTTAAGAGCAGCATCATGTCGGCATCGAAGGAGCTGGTGCTGGATAATGAAGATGGTGTGGCAAAGGTGTTCAGATACATCAAGAAAGACGCTTTTTATGATATTTGCGATAAGCGTGAGGAGTTGATAAACTTATATCTTACGAATGGCATCAAGGCTGACAATGAGGAGAAGGAGAATGCCTCGATTGGCGATGCTTTGCGTTATTATTATTGGAGTTTGATACTTTGCTATTCGCATCCTTACGGCTCGAACCTGACCTTTGAGGAGCCTGTTAATTATGATAATGTAGTCATTAAAGACTGGGTTTATGAGCGTATTGATTATCTCTTGAAGAAGATACAGTTTATTCCGAAGCCTAAGCCGGTGTTCAAGAGCCGTGACGGCGTGGCATACGAGTTGATGGTGACTGACGGTGCTGACCTCATCCCTTGGTTGAAGTTTGAATATAACGACGGCACGGGTGACATTGAGAGCTCGGTGGAGAGCGGTCGCGCCTCAGTGGAGCTGGTGGACAAGGACATCAACGAGATAGAGATTCGTATCTATGTGGAGAACAAGATGGAAGCCAAGGCGCGCGCGAAAGAGGTGTACACCATCATGCAGATACTTGACCAGCAGATATATTTCGCGTCGGCGGTGAAGAAGGTGAATGTGAAGAAAGCCAAGGACAAGGAGATAGAACGTCAGCAGGCGATGCTGGCTCAGACGGAATATCACGACAGCACCATTGTGGCAAAGATAGCCGAGACAGAGAAACTCATCGAAGAAAACAAGCCAGATGACATGGCGGAGTTTCAGAAGGCGATGAAGATAATAGAGAAAGCCATCAGAAACAACGACATCCTCGAGGCTAGCAAATACTTCACCGAAGACGGTCTCGACATGTTCATCAACCTGCTGAGCAACGGAAGATATTACATCTTAGGCACGCCGGAATATAATTTCTTGGAGTTCAAAGATCAAGTCATCTGCCGCAGCATCCCGATGCAGTTCAACTTCAAAAACAACGTTGGCTTCATCAGGAATGTGGTGTTCCGTTTCGATAAGAAGACGTGTAAGGTCAGCTCGATAGCGTTCAGGCTTACAGATATCGCTGAGATCGACATCTTGGGCAAAGACCAGTGGAAGTCGGATTCGAGGATGATCCTCATTAACTTCCTGGAGGATTATCAGACGGCATATGCTTTGAAACGTATTGATTATCTTGATAAGATATTCTCAGATGATGCCTTGATTATAGTGGGCACCGTGTTGAAACAGAAGCAGAAAGGCGATAACATGCAGCTCTCGTCGGCGGCAAGGGTGAGATACGACACCTTGAGCAAGGGACGATTCATCGACAACCTGCGTAACGTGTTCGTGAAGAACGAGTTCGTCAACATTCGTTTTTTGGACACCGACTTCACGCAGCATCAGTCGGGGATGGAGCTGTATGGCGTGCAGCTGAAGCAGGAGTATCTGTCGAGTAACTACGGCGACGTGGGTTATCTGTTTCTGATGGTGGACCTTCGCGAGGAGTTGCCTGTAATACATGTGAGGACATGGGAACCGGAGAAGACCGAGAACCCTATTGGATTTGATGATATTGAAGTGAAAATCATATAATATGAGAAGATTTATACTATTATTTTTCTCGATAGCAATGTGTTTGTCGCTCAGTGCGCAGAGTGGCAGCTCGTTTCTTCATGTTGAGAGTTTTGAGCTCAACAAGGGAGGCGTCTTCATCCTGCCTGAGGGTGTGAAGAAGACCGACAACAACGGCAAGCCATGGGCTATGGTCGAGATAGTGGCAAGTGGTTTTGACGACAAGCTGCTGAGTGAGCTGAGCACCCTGACGAGCTCGACGCTCTCCATCGGAAGGTCGGGATACAACAGTGAGACGCACACCTATAACATGCTGTTGTCGTCGGGAGTGAAGGGTAGAATCACGTTGAAGTTTCAGGGAACGTCGCTGGAATATCAGCTGCCGCATCCGCTCGACAAGAACCGAGTGTATAAGATGACCCTTTTGATGAGGACTGCAAACCTCACCATCCTTGCCGAGCCTGCTGACGCTAAGGTGTACATTGACGGCAACGAGGTGGGAGGCAATGGCTATGCCAGCGTCGACTTGCCGATGGGTGAGCACACCTATTCGGTGGAATGCCCCGACTATCAAGGGGAGAATAATAAGACCATCAGGCTTGAGAAGAACGAGAAAATCATCGTGAAGCTCAAGCCGTTGTTCGGACTCATCTCCATCACCTCGCATCCGGCAGGCGCCGACGTGCTCATCAATGGGGTGAGGGTAGGAATGACGCCATATCTCATGAAGAAGATACAGCGTGGCAGACATAATATCGAGGTGCAGCTGAACGGCTATGAAGGCGTGAGTGAGGTCGTAGAGATAGAAGCTGGCGACGATAAGACGTTTGAATACTCTTTGATGAGTTTCCGTGATATGCTCGCTGACACCACCAACCGTTTCATCCCGAACATATGGCTGAGGCTCAGCGCAGATTCGCTGTCGCTGAATTCAAAGCCAGGTATCGACTCCATCTATGTGACGACGAATAATATTGAATGGGGCTTCATGGAGGCACCAAACTGGCTGAGTCTGTATAAACGCAACAACCTGCTCTTTATCACATATATGGAGAATAAGGTACATGACACCAGGGAGGCCGATATTGTGGTGTATACTGGCGACGTCACGAGGACGTTGCATCTCACGCAGGATGCGGGACAGGCAGTGCTGCAGTCGAAATACAACAGCATTATCTTTGATGCTGACAGAGACAGCGTGATAAGAGTCGTCGAGACCAATGTGGTGAACTGGAAGATCACGACGAGTGACGACTGGATTGAGGCATATGAGATTGCAGACACTTTGGTTGTCAAATGCAAGGAGAACATGCTGCCGATACCGAGGACGGGCGCTGTCAGCATTCAGGCTTTCGATAAGTTTGTGAAGTTCGATGTCTCACAGAAGGCTCATGTGACGAAGGTGGAGATTGGCAGGGAAGACATCATGGTGGAGCCGGACGGCGGCACTATAGTGATACCGTCAGGTGTTGTTGAAGAGGAGTGGTCGTGCGCGTCGGATTTCAACTGGCTTATCGTGACACGTGACGGTAGCGATATCATCATCGATATGACGGACAACTTCGGTCAAGACAGACGCGGATTTTTCGTGTTGGCGACGAGCACCAAGACATATAAGGTCTTTGTATATCAGAAAGGTGCTGCCAACGACAGTCCGTGCATCGTTATTGACAGCAAGCCGTCGTGGTGTCGTGTCTATGTCGATGGCAAGAAGGCAGGCAGGACGCCGGTGATGGTGATGGCTGACGACTCGGTGCATGGCGTGCGGATAGGCAGGGAGACGAGGTATCATGTGTTTAACAAAAACAACGGTGCTGTCATGTTTAACACCGGTATGCGATATCTGCAGCTCACCATGTCGGGCGAGACGGTGGGTGTGCGCAGTGGTTTCATCGGCGGCAAGCGTTGGGGTGGTTACAACCATTTCCAGCTCAACCTTGACAACTGGGACTTCAAGCCGAAGTCGGAGAAAAGTCCTTTGTATGTCATGAGTTTAGGTCCATCGTATGAGGTGATGCCATGGATGTCGGTGTATGCCGGCGCCGGCGTGGCGGTGTCGAATGATACGGCTGTACACCAGCCTGTGCCGAAGGAGATAACCTTTGGGTTGGAGCTCGAGGCCGGTCTGATGTTCTATTACCGTAACGTCTTCGCTACTGCGGGACTGCAGATGAACCGTATAGGCTCCGACAAGCAGAAGGTCGACTTCTCGGTTGGCTTGGGCGCATATTTCAACAGATATTACGATGCCAAATATGGCTATTGCGCCACACGCAGCCGTGAGTGGTGGTCGCTTAACATCATCTTCAACCCAGTGAGAAGCGGCTACGGGTTCATGTTCAGCGATGTCGGAAGAGGAAACCTGAGGTGGTATTTCAAGTCGATAACGGAGTTTGGCGACTATTGGTATCAGAATGAAGAAGACCCGGCTGCTGAGCCTGTTAAGAGGACAGCTATCGACCCAGCGTTGTCGCTCGGTTTTGTGTTCAACCTCATGCCAGGATACATCGACTTCATGGTGGGCGGCGGCTATCAGATGACGTTGAAAGAGACATTCGCTGCCAAGGGAGCGCAGGCGGAGGTGGGCTTCGTCATGAATATGTGGCGTTTCCCGCTCACGGTGATGATGCGCTGCTGCGAGCTCGAGAAAGACACACGCTATCTGACGGTGGACTTCGGATTAGGATTTAGTTTCGGTGATATAATTTATAAAAAGTATAGACAATGAGATACCTTAAAACCATATTGATACTCTTGTTGATACTGCCTCTCGCGATGACGGCACAGATCAAGAAAAAACCTACCAAGACCTTGATAGGCAAGGTGAGACAGGTAGGTGAGGAGAAGCTGATGGTAAAACCTGGCGAGTTTAAGATCGACTTTGAGAACAAGATCTACGACGAAAACCTCTACAAGAGAAACAACAAATATTTTGTGATAGTTAGAGACGACAATGATGATGTCAGATACATCAAGATGAATAACCACGAGATAAATCTGTCGAAGTCGGAGCATCCGGTGGAGGTGTTGCGCGCTGGACTGACCATCCCTGATTTCATGTATATCGACAGAAAAGAGAAATGTTATCTGCATGTGGCGGGTAAGGTTTATGGTCCTTACGAGGAATTCACCGACATCTTCCCGATGGGATACATCTGCAAAAACAAAGACGTGTACACCTTTATGAGTTTCGATAGTGAAGAGTCGGCGTTTGGCAATGCGACGTTCGAGGTGCCGGTTCCGACTAATTACGACAAGGATTATATCGAGTGTGATATGAATGGCAAGTCGTTGAAGTTCAAGACGAGAAATGATGTCTTATATCATAAGACGCATAAAGGTCATTATTATATGCTTTATAATGACACTTTGATGGACAACAGTCTGATTATTGTCGATGGCAAGTGTCATGAGTTGGACAGCGTGGTGAAGTCGGTCGATTTCAAGTTCTCGCAGGACGGCAGTCATTGGATGGCGTTTATGCCGGGCAACCTGATGGTCGACGGCGTGACGGTTTGTCGCACTGCTCAAGAGATGAAGTATTTCGCGATAAAAAACAACGGTGAGTATGCCTATGTTATTGATGGTGACGGTCTGGGCGACAAGCTCTACATGGGTGATGAGATGTTTGTTGACGGCATCAACATGATGTGGCTTGCTGTTGACGATGAGGAGAGGTTTAACTATATCTTCAGAAGCAGTCAAGGATATTTCTATGGCCTTGACAATGTCATTAATGACAGGAAAGAGGAGATGAAGAGATACTATTATCCGCCTTTGTCAGATCCAGGGCAGGTCTTTACTGTGACCTCTGATGATGGCAAGCATACCTTTGTATATAGCTATGACTGGCAGTATGTCCTTATTGACGGAAAGCGTTTGGATTGTCCGTCGGTGCCGCATTATGCGGTGTGGGATCCGGTGGAGGAGTGTTTCATGTGGAATGCTGTGGAGAATTTGAATCTTTATCTTTACACGATTCAAATGCCTAGGTTTTAGTTTAAAGTTTAAAGTTTGTGGAGCTGGAGGGAGTCGAACCCTCGTCCAAACAAGGAACAATTATGCTTTCTACATACTTATTCTGTTGTTGGTTTTCGTGCCAGGCAAGGAAGCAGACATCCTAATCTTGACCTTATCTCCTTGAGTTTCGCGACGTTGCCGGAGCTTCCGCGTCGCTATCCCGAAATTGCTGAGCACCTCGTAGCCGGACCGGAATCGGGAGGCTCCATCCGCGAGATGTCTCGTCCTCTCACCTTGTGAAAGGATGAAGCTTCAATCTACTATACTTCGATTAAGCAGCGAGAGCGTAAGTATTTTCGCCAATTAATTTTTTGCAGTCAAGATTTACGAGCGTCACTGCGAGGCTCGGTATGCTTACATAACCCTTCTACAAGCTGTCAAAAC
>JAFYNO010000159.1 GCA_017549705.1 Bacteroidales bacterium
CATGCCGCTTCAACTTCGTTTTTAATCAAGGTGGCACCGCATTCCGGACATTTTGTGATGAATTGTACCTCTTTGCTGTCGTTTTTGCGCTTTTCGAGGTCTATTCCAACGATTTTCGGGATGATTTCGCCGCCTTTTTCAACTTTTACAACATCATCGTAATGCAGTCCTAATTGCTTGATAAAATCTGCATTGTTCAAAGTGGCGCGTTTCACTGTAGTTCCAGCCAGTAGCACAGGTTCCAGGTTGGCAACAGGAGTTATCGTACCATGTCGACCCACTTGAAAATCAATTGACAAGAGCTTGGTGCTCACTTGCTCTGCTTTAAACTTATATGCAATAGCCCAACGTGGCGACTTTGCCGTTAAGCCGAGCTGCTCACGTTGTGCAAAACTGTTGACTTTTATAACGATACCGTCAATGTCGAACGGCAGGTTCTTTCTCTGTACATCCCAATAGTTGATAAAACTCTCAATCTCGTCGATGTTTTTACACACTTTCATGTGCCGCGAGATGTTGAACCCCCATTCTTTGGCTGCCATAAGACTCTGATAATGAGTCTGATACGGCAGGTTGTCCATCATCATGTAGTAGCAGTAGTTGTCCAAACGGCGACTTGCGGCTTCACGTGAATCCTGCAGTTTTATAGTTCCTGCAGTAGCGTTTCGCGGGTTAGCAAACAAAGGCAATCCCAGTTCATCACGTTCAGCGTTAATCTTGTTAAAACTGTCGTGAGGCATGATGATTTCACCGCGCATCTCCAAGAAATCGGGGAAGTTGCCATGCAGTTTCAGCGGTACTGAATGTATGGTCTTGATGTTGGCCGTCACCTCGTCGCCTTGTGTTCCGTCGCCACGTGTTACTGCACGCACCAGCACACCTTTTTCGTATGTCAGACTTATTGAAACTCCGTCAAATTTCAGCTCGCACACAAATTCCACGGGTTCTTCAATTGACTTTTCAATACGTTTTATGAAATCGATAATCTCGTCGCTGTTATACGAATTTGCCAGCGAAAGCATCGGATATCTGTGTTTTACCAGCGGAAACTCCTTGGTTATATCGCCGCCGACGCGTTGCGTCGGCGAGCTCGGCAACGCCAACTCCGGAAACTCTTTCTCCAACGCGATAAGCTCGTTCATCAGCATGTCGAAATCGTAGTCGCTGATGCTCGGCTGCGCTAAAACATAATACTTATAGTTGTGACTGTCAATTGTTTCGCTCAGTTCCGCAATTCGTTTTCTCGCCTCGTCAGTAGTCATAGTCTACAAATAAACAAATGAAAATAGTATTAAAGCAGTGTTCAACAACGCAAACAGTATGTAACATGTCAACACCAGCCATTTGTTCTTCGTCCAAAAAGCTGAATTTTTATAAAACTCTTTCCATCCCACGTAGCCGGCGATGACGTATGTTGGTATTGCCATCATAAGAACATCAAAGTCATACGTGAATAATGAACAGAGTAGTATCATCAAAGTTGGAATTACCAATAATATGTATTTACGAAACACTCTGATAAAGCCAAAGATCAATAGCAATGACATTGGCGGTACCATCACTACAAGAAGAAAGATAAGTGCCCACATAGGTAAGACGGTCTCGAACATCGGCTCGTTGAAAAACGCCGTCATTGCTACGAATGGTTTGTGGAACACTAATAAATCGACAACTGTTTGAGTAAGACCCACTGCTATAACGTATCCTATCAGCGACATCAAGGCGCCTTTCCAGTTTTTCAGGATAAGCAATACTATCAATATTCCTATATAGTATATGATACTTTGGTAACAAACAGCAAATCCAAGTCCAAGGAAGAATCCCGCTATGATGAAAGTGGTGCGATGGAATTTCTCTTTCTCGTTATTGTCTAACAGATTGTGTTGTTTTATTATAAGAAGTGTACCGTAAAGAAGGAAGGGTAGCGAAACCGTCTCTGATATCGGATGTACACTTGCGTATGGTAAGCACCAAAGCAACGATCCAAATGTGGCAATCTCCAAAGCCGTCGTCTTGTCGGCTATGATTTTAGTGATTCTGTATGATAACGTAATTATCAGCAATGAGAAAGCTCCAAGAACAATTCTCGCTATATACACAATCCAAGGATTTACCATCCATTTCTCAGATATCGGGTAATAATTGAACTCTGTTGAACTGGTGATTGAACCATCGGTGAATATCACCGCCAGCAGCCTTACTACTATGGCTAGCGACAGTATGTATACCAGCGGATGCTTTATGCTGAAGAAGAATAATTTCTCTTTCATAATCAATTATTTATATGAACATTCATAAATATGTTTTCCGTGTAATGTGTTATAGTAATCTTCTGCTTCCTGGCATTCACTTTTTGAATATGCGCCATAATATATTGCCTGTGTACCTTCCTCAAGATTCTTGCAAACACAGTTTCTTTCACATGAACTGAAAACTATGACAACCAATGTCAACAATAAAAAAAATCCAAAAAGTTTTTTCATGGTGAATGAATGATTAACTTGCAAAGATAACAAAACTTTTTCATACTTCATCTAGGTTTTTAAAAAATAATTTGTCAAAAAAGTGCGTTAATTTTCAGAAAAATGTTTAATTTCGCAATATCATTTTTATTAACGTAAAATATCGGCCTTATGAAAAGAAGCTTTGCTATATTATTGAGTGCCATGTTGTTATCACTTTGCGCAAAGGCACAAAATGTTGAGATCAAGGATTGGTGGAACGATCTGAGCGTTTATCAGGTCAACAAAATGCCGCCTAGAGCAGATGTAAAAGGTAACGACTTTAAAATTCTTAACGGCGATTGGAAATTTGCCTATTGCGAGAGTCCAAAAGACAAGGATGCAAGTGATTGGGGTACAATGCCTGTGCCTGGCAACTGGGAACTTAACGGCTACGGCAATCCTGTTTATGTGAATGTGGCGAATGAGTTCAAGTCAAATCCGCCTTACGCTCCGACGGAGTTTAACCCGGTTGGACAATATATTCATGAATTTGATGCTCCAAAAGCATGGAAAGGTCAAAATGTTTATCTGAAGATTGGTGCAGTAAAGTCGGCAATGTATCTGTGGATTAACGGCCAATTTGTTGGATATTCTGAAGATTCCAAAACACCTGCCGAGTTCGACATAACACCTTATATTAATATTGGTAAAACCAATAAACTTGCTCTCGAAGTTTACCGTTTCAGCGACGGCTCTTATCTCGAAGCCCAGGATTTCTGGCGCATGAGCGGCATTACCCGCGATGTTGTGTTATATGCAAAACCAAAACTTAACATCTACGATTATTTCGTGAAAGCCGGTCTTGATGAAAACTATGAAAACGGCACTTTCGAGCTTGATGTAACCATCAATTTTGATCCTAAGAAGCTGCCGAAGGTTTTTTATGTGACAATATTATTAGATGGACAAAAACCAATCAATAAAACAATTACAAAAGAAAGCCTTAAGCCATTATATGACAAAGGATTATGTACTTTGCATTTTGATAAAACAATAATCAAAGACATAAAACCTTGGTCATCCGAGAAGCCAAATCTTTATGACTTGACTATAAAAATAAGAGACAAAAAATGCAATGAAATTGATGTTTGTAGCACCAAGATCGGTTTCCGCACCACAGAGGTGAAAGACGGCCAGCTATTAGTGAACGGCAAACCTGTCTTGATTAAAGGCGTGAACCGTCATGAACATAGCGGAATTACTGGTCAATACGTCGACCACGCCACTATGGAACGCGACATCCAAATCATGCTCGAAAACAACATCAACACCGTGCGAACATGCCATTATCCTGATGACGAATACTGGTATGATCTCTGCGATATTTATGGCATTTATGTCATTGATGAGGCTAACAACGAGTCGCATCCGCAGGGCTATGACGAAAACAGCCTTGCCAAGAAAGATGAATGGAAAGACGCGTTTTTATATCGTTGCAAGAACATGGTCGAGCGTGACAAGAACCATCCGTCGGTCATCGTGTGGTCGGTGGGCAACGAATGCGGCAACGGCGTCTGCACCAAGGCATGCTACGACTGGATGAAACAGCGCGACACTCGTCCTGTCATATGCGAACGTGCCGGCTATGATTATAACACAGATTACATCGGTTTGATGTATGCAGGCGTCGACTATCTCACGGCATTTGCCGAGCGCCATCTCGACTCGCTTAACCGTCCGTTTATCATGGTGGAATATTGCCACGCGATGGGCAACAGCTGCGGCGGATTGCAGGATTATATGGATGTCTTCGAGAAATATCCTGAGATTCAGGGCGGCTGCATCTGGGATTTCGTTGATCAATCAATCATCAAATACGACGAGAATGGCAACAAATGGTACGCTGCCGGCGGCGACCTCGGCGAGATTCCCGACTGCGGCAACGACGACAGCTTCTGTGTGAACGGACTGGTGACAAGCGACAGAATACCGCATCATCATATGGACGAGGTGAAGAAATGCTATCAGAATATCAAAGTAAAACCTGTGGATCCTGTCAATGGAATTTTCGAGGTTGAAAATCACTATTTCTTCAGAAACCTCAGCGATTTCGATTGTTTCTTTGAAATCTTCTCAAACAAAAAGACCTTGATGAAAGGACAAATCGAACTCAACTGCGCACCTGGAGAGACTCAGAAGATTTTTATCAATATACCTGAATCGTTATTCTTCACTGATAAGCCGAATATGGAGTTCTTTGTCAACTTCTCGTTCAAAATCAAACAAGGAAACAATCTGATTGAAGATGGTTACGAACTTGCATACGAGCAGTATCAGTTTAATGTCCCGATGGTTGAACCACAAGAAAATGAATGCTTAACGAAACTTGATTTATATCAAGATAGCGATGTCATTATTTTGAGCAGCAATTCTTTCAGGTTCAAAATCGACAAAAATAAAGGCGTTCCTACATCTTTGGTATATCAAGCCGATGAGTTGCTTGCCGGTTCTATACGACCTAACTTCTGGCGTGCCCCTACTTTGAATGATGACGTCGACTGGTGGGGCAGAAGAAGATGGTCGGCAGCAGGTCTCGACAATATGAAGATATGCGATATTGAATGCGAAGTGAATAGAGTAGATGCTTATAATGTCGAAGTGTTTGTAAACTTGGAATATATAAATACAGTTGGCGACACAGTGCTTAAAACCAATCAAATTTATAATGTCGACGGTGACGGCAACATCACGGTGACAATGAGGGTTGAACCATCCCATAAGGTAGAGACGTTCCCAAAGATTGGCACGCAGCTTACCATGCCTATAAAATTTGAAAACGTAAAATATTTCGGTAAAGATACTGAGAATTATCCAGATAGGAACGCATCAGGCAGGGTGGGAGTTTACGAACGTAAAGCCTCCGATTTCTTCGAGATGCATGAGGAACCACAAGAAAGTGGCAACCGCACCGAGGTGAGATGGTTCGCTATCTATAATCAAAATGGTAGAGGTCTTATGGTAAGTAGCCCTGAACATCTTAACTTCAGTATTTACAATTATTCCGATAAAGATCTGACCAAAGCTGAGAGGATGAATCAAATTACTCCGGCGAATTATTGGACAGTAAATATCGACTACAAGCAAGCCCCTCTCGGCACAGCTACATGCGGTCCTGGTGCGCTTGATAAGTATCTGATTAAGAACGGTATTTACGAGTATACTTTCACAATAAGTCCATTTAGAAATAATTAACAACAAAATCTACAGATATGTTTAAAGGTCATCCAAAAGGTTTGTACGCCCTTGCTTTAGCCAACACTGGCGAGCGTTTCGGCTATTACACTATGCTTGCAATCTTCGTATTGTTCTTGCAAGCGAAATTCGGTCTCACTGCACAAGCGGCAGGACAGTTTTACGGCATCTTCCTTGCTTCAGTATATTTCATGCCAATCCTTGGCGGATATATTGCCGACAAATTTTGGGGATTTGGCAAGACTGTCGTTACAGGTATTCTGGTGATGTTTACTGGTTATCTTTTGTTGTTTACACAGAAAGATGCGACAGGTAGCCTTGCATTTACAATGATGATTGCCGCATTGCTTTGTATAGCTGTTGGAACCGGTCTTTTCAAGGGCAACCTCCAAGTGATGGTCGGTAATCTCTACGACGATGCAAAATATGCTGCCAAACGCGACGGCGGATTCAGTCTGTTTTACATGGCAATCAACATCGGCTCGATGTTTGCTCCAACCACGGCTACGGCTGTCACAAACCTCTTCCTGGGCAAGAGCGGTTTCTCTTACGATGCCAACATCCCTTCATTGGCTCACCAGTTCCTCGATGGCACTATCACCAGCGACGGAATGACGAGGCTCGAGACTTTAGCATCAGCGCAGACCAGCTTCACTGGCGATATGGCTACTTTCTGTCAAAATTATATTGATTCATTGTCAGAAGCCTACAGCTACGGATTTGGTATAGCATGTATCTCATTGGTTCTCTCAATTGCAATCTATTTTGTATTCCGTAAGTCGTTTAAGCATGTCGACGTCCGCAAGGGTGATAAAGCTGCAAATGATGATAAGATTGTTGAGCTCACACCTAAACAAACCAAAGAGCGCGTGGTAGCCTTGTGCCTCGTGTTTGCCGTTGTGATCTTCTTCTGGATGGCGTTCCAGCAGGCCGGCTTGACGCTTACATACTTTGCGCGCGATTACACAGCATCAGTTGCATCTGGCTGGACTCGTATCGGATTTGACGTGTTTACACTCGCAATGATAGCCGTCGGTGTTTATGCTTTGTTTGGAGTATTTCAAAGCGACTCTAAAAAAGGTAAATTACTATCAGGATTACTGCTTGCAACATGTGTGGCTGGTGTATGGTATAAAGCTCTCAATGTTCCGGCTCAAATCAACTTGTTACCACAGATATTCCAGCACTTCAACCCATTCTTTGTCGTTGCACTGACACCAGTGTCGATAGCTTTGTTTGGCGCTTTGGCGAAGAAAGGGAAAGAGCCTTCGGCACCGCGAAAGATTGCCCTGGGAATGCTCGTCGCCGCCTTGGGTTACTGCGTGATGGCCGCTGCATCATTTGGGCTGCCTTCACCTAAAGAACTAGCAGCCACAGGAGGTGTGAGCCATATCTTGGTGTCACCTAACTGGCTGATTTCAACCTATTTAGTATTGACTTTTGGAGAGCTGTTACTCAGCCCGATGGGCATATCCTTTGTTTCAAAAGTCGCCCCTCCGAAGCTCAAAGGCTTGATGATGGGACTCTGGTTCGGTGCTACTGCAATAGGTAACTATTTGACCTCAGTCATCAGTTCAATTTGGAATACAGGATTGTCTTTGGTGATGATCTGGGGCGTTTTAATCATTCTTTGCGTTGTATCAGCGATCTTCATGTTCTCGATGATGAAGCGGTTGGAAAACGCCACTGCGGAATGCTAATAAAAAAGGACGTCAATCGACGTCCTTTTTTATTATTACCACTCTACAGGTTGTCTCAACAGCGGCATCGTCATGCATCTGGCACCGCCGCCACCGCGTGAGAGCTCGTTACCCTCAAAAGCGACAACACAACGTTTGTAATCATCAACGTTGACTTTACCTGATGCCACGTCGGCAGCCTTCAAAACTTCAAAGCCATTATTGTTCAATGCTTCGATAGTGTTGTAGTTTCTTGCATATCCAAGGACTTTTCCTGGAGCGAAAGCGAAGAAATTAGCTCCGCTATGCCATTGCTCGCGTGGTCCATAATACTCATCGCCACCACCGCAGAAAATCGGCTCAAGATTCATGCCGAGCTTGCCTAATGCTTCGACGAGATTCTTCTCTTCTGTAGCTTTAGTATACTCATAGCCGTTCACTTCATAATGAATGGTCTTGAAAGAATCATTCATTATCACTGGCTTGAATGCCATACAACGGTCTTTGTCAAGGAACGTGAACACCATATCAAGATGTATGAACGATTCCGGCTCTAATGGAAGCTGTTGTGTGATCAGATGACGTACTCCGCCAAGACTTCTTAAGTGCTCAAGCAAAGCGTTTATGCCTTCCTTGCTGGTTCTAGAGCCACAGCCACTAAGAATAATGTCATGACGAGCAATTTCTACGTCGCCACCCTCCACAGAACCAATGCCATTCATGCTATAACGGTTGATTGGATTGATGCCTTCAACTTTGATTATCTTAGAATGCTTGAAAATAGCTGTCCAAATCATCGTCTCACGATCACGCACATCGGTAGCCATCTTGCTGACCATCACATTGTTATACATAGTGAAAGCAGCATCACGCATGAAAAATAGGTTTGGAATAGGAGGGAATATGTAACGTTCTTTCAGATTCTTGTTATCATAGCCTTCAATGAGTGTTGTGGCCAGTTTTTCATTATCGAAACTGCAAAACAATTCAGCCAAATAAGGCAGATTTTCTCTCTCGCAAATGCTATACACAAGGTTTTCCCTAACTTCATTATCTTTAAGGATATCAATAAGCAAATCCTTAAAAGTCAACACATTTGTGACCTTGCGCAGACTTCCTTCAAAGTCCCTGTAGTTCTCCGAAGCTTCGCGATAATTTAAAATGTCACTGAAAAGGAATTTGTGAGCGTTTTCCGGTGTCATATGCTCGATTTCCTTACCTGGAGCGTGCAAAATGACATAATCAAGTTTACCAATTTCTGATTCAACACATGGTTTTACGCATCGAAAATAATCCATAAAATATTCTTTTAATTTGACTGCAAAAATACAAAAATAATTAATACAACTCTATAAATTCGTAACCGTTTCCCATTGCATCTAAAAACTTTATCAAATCAGTAGTTTTGATGACGCATGTTCCTGTGTTGTCGTTCGGATGGAAGCTGATGTATTCGCGATCGAGCAGATTCTTGTCAAGATAAAGATACACATGATGTTCTTCATCGTTAATGATGCCAAAAGGGGATACACTACCTGGCTTCAGCCCAAGATATTTGTCCATCCTGGCTTCCGAAGCGAAACTGAGTTTGCCTTGTTTCAGACGATGTTCCAGATCATGAATCGCAAGCTGCTGCATGCAGTCGAAAATCACTAAATAATGTCGATTTCCTTTATGATTCCTAAAAAACAAATTCTTACAGTGAGTCCACTCGAACTTGCCCCAATACTGCAACGCATCCTCAATGGTAGGGAGAGCCTGATGGAATATCAGCTTAAAAGGAATGCCTAGTTCATTCAGCTTGTCAACGACTTTTTTCTGTCGTTCCGATAATTCGTGATTTATTTCTGTCATAACATTTAATAAAACCGTCATTTCGAGCGAAGTCGAGAAATCTACACTTCTCAAATGCGGTAGATTTCTCCATTCCGCTTCGCTACAGTCGAAATGACGAATTACTTGAATATCTCCTTAATTCCTCCAATACTGCCGAGCAAATTCGTTGCCTCATACGGCAGATAAACCGTCTTGTTATCCTTGCCGCTTGTCATTTCTTTAAGTGTCTCGATGTATTTGGTCGCTAAAAGATATGATGCCGGGTCAGTCTTCGTTGCCTTGATGGCATCAGCGACTAATTGGATGGCCTGTGCCTCAGCTTCAGCCTGCATGATCTTAGCTTTTGCCACACCTTCAGCCTCGAGCAATGTCGACTGTTTCACGGCTTCTGCCTTGTTGATTGCCGATGTCTTTTCACCTTCAGAATTCAAGATTGCCGACTGTTTTTCACCTTCAGCCTTCAGAATCTCAGCACGACGGTTACGTTCTGCCTGCATCTGTTTCTCCATAGCCTGACGAACTGTCTCAGGAGGTGTGATGTCTTGAAGTTCAACACGATTGACTTTCACGCCCCATTTATTTGTGGCGTCATCCAACACCGCGCGAAGTTTAGCGTTAATGGTGTCGCGAGATGTCAATGTCTCATCAAGCTCAAGTTCACCAATGACGTTACGGAGAGTGGTCTGGGTTAGTTTTTCGATAGCATTCGGCAAGTTGTCAATCTCATACACCGACTTTATCGGATCAACAATCTGGAAATACAGCAAAGCATTAATCTCCGTCGTGACGTTATCTTTTGTAATCACATTTTGTTTCGGGAAGTCGTACACCTGTTCGCGGAGGTCGATCTTGGCAGTCTCACTCATGCGCACCACCTGACGACCTTGGTAACCTTCAACGACTTTTCTTGTCACGATGATTTTCGGGCGGTCGATGATTGGCCAAATGATATTCAAACCGGCGGGAAGCACCTTGTGGAACTTACCGAGGCGTTCGATTACTCTTGTTTCTGACTGCGGGACAACCTTGAGTCCTGCTAATGCGAATATTATAACAATCGCAGCTATTACTATTACAACGTAAATCATGATTATAGTTTTTTAACAGTTAATATTATACTTTCATATGATTCAATCTGAACTTTCTCGCCGACTTCAACTGCGACGCCGTCGGTGGTTTGTGCTTTCCAATCATCGCCGTCGATTTTCACGCGCCCGAAGCCGTTTTCCTCGATGCGCTCTGTCACCACCGCTGTTTTCCCAATAATGTTGTCCATATTGGTTTTAATATGGTCGTTGTTAGTCTTTTTGTCAAGATATTTCATCACGACAGGTCTTATCAGAACAAAAGCTAAAAATGTTCCGATTGCGAATGCTACGACTTGCCATGTTAATGACAAATCACACGCTGCCAAGATTGCGCCAAACACGCAACCTACTGAAAAACATGCCACTGCAAAGCCGCTGGTGAAGATTTCAATCACCACGAACACGGCTGCAATCAATAACCAAATCTGCCAAGTAGTCATAATTCTTTAATTTTTATTGAACTGCAAATATACAAATATAAATTCAAATATCAAAACTTTTTGGAAACGGAGTTTCAAATTTTAAATCTTCACCAGTCACTGGATGAATGAAACACAATTTAAAAGCATGCAATCCCAAACGCCCAATCTTATCATCTCCATCGCCATATTTGGGATCTCCAACGACTGGAAATCCTATGTCCTTAAGGTGAACACGAATCTGGTTTTTACGACCGGTGTCAAGTTTTAATTCGACCAAAGAATAACCATTCGACACCTTTATTAATTTATAATGAGTTGTCGCGAACTTACCTCCGTTGTCTGATTTGCTCGAAAACGTCACAAACTGAGCGTTATCCTTAAGCCAAGAACTTATCGTACCTTCTTCTTTATGCATCTCTCCGTGAACCAACGCCACATAACGACGGTCATAAACAGTTGCTTTCCAGTTTTCCTCGAATTTCAGCGCCACTTTTTTGTCTTTGGCAAAAAGCATTAGCCCGGACGTGTCTCTGTCCAGACGATGTATCGTATGAGCATGACAGCGCTGATGATTTCTTTCAAGATACTGATTCAGAATGCATTGCACAGTCTCTTCATCAGGATGTGGTGAGTTACATAAAATACCGCTGCGTTTATCGACAACAAAAAGATACTGATCTTCATAAACAATCTTTACCCAATGACTGTTGAGTTGTTCGCCTGTTTGGTTGCGTCCGATTTTAACTTCCATACCAGGTTTTAGTTCGAAATCGTGTTGCGACACCTTTTTCCCATCGACGGAAACAGAACCGCTTGAAAGTATGTTCTTAGCCTTATTCCTGCTGATTCCGTTCATCTTCTTCATCACGAAGGGCATAAGCGTGTCGCTTTCCAATACTTTGAAAATCAAATCTTTAATTTTGTCATTTTTCTTGTTCTGCATAGAAAAAAATATTTACACAAAAATAATAAAAAATATTAAATCTTTTAGAAAAATGTTTAAATTTGCGGAAGAAAACGAATTAACTACATTACTTTGATAATATTATGACTATCAATGAATTAAAAGATGTCGCGTCGCAAGTCAGACGTGATATTATCCGAATGGTTCATGGTTGTCAGTCGGGACATCCGGGCGGCTCGCTCGGCGCTACCGATATCGTGACAGCCTTGTATTTCGACCAGATGCAAATCGACCCGAAGCATTTCAAGATGGATGGAGCAGGAGAGGACATGTTTTTCCTTTCCAACGGCCACATCAGTCCGATGCTGTACAGCATTTTAGCTCGCCGCGGTTATTTTCCGGTAGCCGAGTTGGCAACATTCCGTCGCCTAGGAACACGTCTTCAGGGACATCCGACACCTGTTGAGGGTCTTCCTGGCATCCGCATGGCTAGCGGCTCACTTGGACAAGGTCTCTCAGTAGCAATAGGCGCTGCTCAAGCCAAGAAACTCAGTGGCGACAATCATCTCGTGTTCTGCCTAATGGGCGATGGCGAGCAGGAAGAAGGTCAGATTTGGGAAGCTGCGATGTATGCTCCGGCAAAGAACGTCGATAACCTCGTGGCAATCATCGATTACAACAAAAAACAAATCGATGGCAGCACCGACGACGTGATGAGCCTCGGTAATCTCCGCGCGAAATATGAAGCATTTGGCTGGAAAGTCTACGAATGCGACGGCAATGATATGCAGGAAATCGTTGATAATCTTAACGAAGCACGTGAGAATGCACATCAAGGATTCGCACAGATCATCCTCGCTCATACCGAGATGGGAATGGGCGTCGACTTCATGATGGGAACTCACAAATGGCACGGCACGCCTCCAAATGATGAGCAAGCTGCCAGCGCTCTGTCACAACTTAAAGAAACTCTTGGAGATTATTGATTTTTCCTTCCTCGTCATTTCGACCGACCGAAGGGAGTGGAGAAATCTCAAACAAATGAAAAAATATTGATATGAAAATAGAAGTACAGAATTTTAAAGATACAAGAAGCGGCTTCGGCGACGGTCTGCTCGAAGCTGGCAAGCGTAACCCTAAGGTCGTCGGCCTCACCGCTGACCTCACCGGCTCGTTGAAGATGGGCGATTTCGCGAAAGAATTCCCTGAGAGGTTCTTCCAAGTCGGCATAGCTGAAGCTAATATGATAGGTATTGCCGCTGGTCTTGCCAATGGCGGATTTATCCCTTTCACCGGTACCTTCGCCAACTTCTCATCAGCTAGAATATATGATCAGATCCGTATGGTGGTGTCATATTCAAACAAAAACGTGAAAATCGCCGCATCACATGCTGGCGTTACCCTCGGCGAAGATGGCGCTACACACCAGACTCTCGAAGATATAGGCATGATGAAGATGTTGCCAAACATGACGGTTTTGGTACCTTGCGATTACAATCAGACAAAGGCTGCTACCATCGCCGCAGCTGAGCACAATGGTCCAGTTTACCTGCGTTTCGGTCGCCCGAAAGTAGCTAACTTCACTCCAGCCGATGAGCCGTTCGTCATCGGAAAGGCTCAGATGATTCAAGAAGGTAAAGATGTATCTATCTTTGCTTGTGGTCATCTCGTTTGGAAAGCTATCGAGGCACTCCCGATTTTGAAAGAGATGGGAATCAACGCGGAGCTTATCAACATCCACACCATTAAGCCGTTGGATGTAGAGGCAGTGCTAAAGTCGGTGGCCAAGACAGGTTGCGTGGTTACAGCTGAAGAACACATGCGCAACGGCGGTCTCGGCGACAGCATCGCACAGGTTCTCGCTTTAAACAACCCTCGTCCATTGGAAATGGTCGCGGTTAACGACGTCTTTGGTCAGAGTGGCACTCCTGATGAACTGCTTAAGCACTATCATCTTGATACTCCAGACATTGTCGAGGCAGTGAAGAAAGTCATTGCACGCAAATAAAAAAAGGAGCTGAAAAGCTCCTTTTTTTGTAGCGGGGATGAGAATTGAACTCATGACCTCCGGGTTATGAATCCGACGCTCTAACCAACTGAGCTACCCCGCCGTTTTCGAGGTGCAAAAGTACATATATTTTAAATACCTGCAACATTTTTTTTCAAATTTTTAAAAAAATTATTTTTGACAGCATATATTCGAAAAATATGTATCTTTGTAGGTTGAAAAATTTAAAAAGTATCAGATATGAAAAAGTTATTTGTTCTATTTAGCGCACTGTTTATGATGTGCACCATCGCTTTTGCACAAACTGAGGATACCGCAGGAAAACAAAATGGCCCGGAAATCACTTTTAAGGAAACCAACCATGACTTCGGTAACATTCCTTTCAAAGGAAACGGCTCATACGAATTCGTGTTCGTCAATACAGGCAACGAACCACTCATCCTCTCACAACCAAAATCATCATGCGGATGCACAGTGCCTGAATGGCCTAAACAACCAATATTACCAGGTGAATCAAATGTCATTAGAGTGACTTACAAAAACACTGACAGATCAGGTAATTTTAGCAAATACGTCACAGTGTTTTCTAACGCTTTGGTAAACAAGGAAGTTAAGCTGCATATCAAAGGTACTGTTGAGCCAGAGCCAACCGACGCAGCTCCTTTGAAGATGGAATCTATCAGCACACCAGTAAAGAATAATTAATCTAATACCTAATTATATTATGCCGAAAATTTCGAAAAAAGGCGCATTCATGCCCGCTTCGCCTATCAGAAAACTCGTTCCTTATGCAGACGAAGCAAAATCAAGAGGTATTCATGTATATCACCTGAATATCGGTCAGCCAGATATCGCGACAACTCCATACGCACTCGAAGCTGTCAAGAATTATGACGAGAAAGTTATTAAATATACACATTCAGCAGGTACACTTTCATACAGAAAGAAACTTTGCGAATATTATGACAGACTGAACATCCACGTAACTCCGGATGATATCATCGTTACAAATGGTGCCTCTGAAGCTCTGTCAATCGCATTCCAGACCATCATGGACCCGGATGATGAGATCATTATCCCTGAACCATTCTATGCAAACTATAATGGCTTTGCACAGACAGCTGGAGTGCGTGTACGTCCAATCTATTCGGAGATTAGCAACGGCTTCGCTTTGCCTCCGATCGAGGACTTTGAGAAGGCTATCACCGAACACACTAAAGCTATACTTATCTGCAACCCGAATAACCCTACAGGATATCTTTATTCAGAACAGGAAATGGAAAATCTGCGCCAGATTATCCTGAAATATGACCTTTATCTCATTTCCGACGAGGTTTATCGTGAGTTCTGCTATGACGGATCTGTCCATCATTCAGCAATGAGCCTCAAGGGTGTTGACGACAACGTTATCTTAATCGACTCAGTGTCAAAGCGTTTCAGCGCTTGTGGTATCCGCGTCGGTCGTATGGTGACACGTAACCGCGAGGTCATCAACACAGCAATGAAGTTCGCTCAAGCTCGTCTGTCGCCTCCAACATATGGTCAGGTAGCTGGTGAAGCCGCTCTCGACACTCCTGTTTCATACTTCGATGCTATCGTTGCCGAATATGTGAAACGTCGTGATGTTTGTGTAGAAGGTATCAACAAGATTCCTGGAGCATACTGCCCAACACCTAAAGGCGCTTTCTACATCGTAGCACATCTGCCAATCGACGATTCAGATAAGTTCTGCAAGTGGATGCTCACCGACTTCAATTACGAAGGCAAGACAGTGATGCTCGCTCCTGCAAGCGGATTCTATTCAACAATCGGTCTCGGCCGTCAGGAAGTGCGCTTGAGCTACTGCCTCAACTGCGACGATTTGAAAGACGCTATGATGATCCTTGGAAAAGCTCTCGAAGTGTATCCAGGTAAGAGAATGTACTAGTAAATCAGATATTTCTCTCTGATTTTTAGATAGTTATCAATTCCGGTTTGCCACGATGAACGAATTTCATCCTCCGACATTCCGGAATTGATTTTTTGTTGTAAGTCGGAAACGCCGACCAATTTTATGAAATAGTTGTTGAAGAATTTTTCATCGTTTTTAGCTTGCTCACGAGAATCTAATATCCATGAAAGATTCAGCTTTTTCTCGTTATTACGATAACGATGAGCGTATTCAACAAGATTAACCGTATCGTTTAGCTGAGGATGTGCATAAATCTGAAAAGGATACTTCGTGCCACGACCCACACTAACATCGGTGCCTTCAAACAGACAAAGCGAAGGGTAGAGGTAAACCGACTCCCAATTGGGAAGATTAGGCGATGGTTTTACTGGCAGTTTATAAATCGCATTGCGATCGTAATTGCCAAGCGGAATAACAGTCAAATCACATTGGATGCCGTCGTTGAGCCATCTCTCTCCATTGACCATCAACGCATATTCCCCAATTGTCAAGCCATAAACTATTGGCACGCAATGCATTCCGACAAAAGACTTGTTAGCAGGTTCGAGAACAGGACCATCAACATAGAAGCCATTTGGATTAGGTCTATCGAGTACAATGACAGGGATGTTATTCTCTGCTGCAGCCTCCATAACATATGTCAATGTTGATATGTAAGTGTAGAAACGGCAACCGACATCCTGAAGGTCAAACAACAGAATATCAATGCCTTGCAGTTGCTCGGCAGTCGGTTTTTTATTCTTACCATAAAGTGATACGATAGTGATACCAGTCTTTTCATCGACGCCAGAAGCGACATAAGCGCCAGCTTCAGCAGTACCTCGAAAACCATGCTCCGGAGTGAAAATCTTGAATATATTTACTTCATAACTCAACAGAGTATCAATGAGATGTGTCCCATTATCCATGATGCTCGATTGATTAGCGACAACTCCGACGGTCTTATTTTGTAACATTGGGAGATACTTATCCATACTCGACGCGCCAGGCACAGCATCTTTAGCATCAAGAAGTTTGAGTTCTTGAGCATTGATATTCAATATTATAGATACTATGATGGTAAATAAAACCAAAAATTTTCTTGGCATATTTAATATTTTTTTTATTTTTGCAATGATAAGAAAAAAATGAACGCGGCGAGCTTTATATCGAAAAGAATTTTTTCGTTATCGAAGGAAAACTTATCTTCGACAGTGATGCGTATTGCCGTCACCAGTGTTGCACTCGGCATTGCTATCATGTTGATTTCCACAGCTGTAGTAGTTGGGTTCAAGAATCAAATTAAAGATAAAGTCATAGGTTTTGTTGCACCGATACACATTCAGGCGCTGAACCAAAATGAATCGATTGAGGAGACACCGTTAATACTTGACAGCGTTCTGTTGGCACGCCTCAATAAGCCTTTTATCACTGAAATGCACCCGACAGCCAACAAAGCAGGAATAATCAAGACTGACGAAGAAATTCAAGCAGTGGTATTGAAAGGCGTTGATTTCAATTATAATTGGAACTATATCAATAAATATCTTATCAGTGGCGACACTCCTCAATATATTGAAAATGAGCGCTCTAACGATGTCGTAATCTCTAATATCATCGCTCATAAGATGAATCTTAACACCGGGGATCCTGTCAGGATATGGTTCGTCGACAAGGATATGAAAGCGCGTGGACGCAAGTTTAATGTCATAGGTATATACGAAACAGGCCTTCAGGAATGTGACGAACGCTATGTATATTGCGATTTGGAACAAATCAGGAAACTGAATGGTTGGGAAAACAATGAGATTGGACATCTTGAGATTTGGGTTGATAATCAGAAATATCTGCAAGACTATAACCAGCAAATTTACTACAGCATCCCGACGGCGTTGGTGTCGTATACAGCCATGGAGACATATCCGCAGATTTTCGATTGGCTCGAGTTGCAAGATATGAACGTGGTCATCATAATTGTGCTTATGCTGCTGGTCGCAGGCATCACAATAATTAGTATGTTATTGATAATCATTCTTGAACGCACATCTACAATAGGGCTTCTCAAGGCGATGGGAGCAAGCAACGGACTCATCAGAAGCATCTTCCTAAAACGTTCATGCCGTATATTATTAATAGGTATGGCGATTGGAAATGTAATCGGGATAGGGCTGTGCCTCATTCAAAAGTTCACAAATCTCATCTCGCTTTCGCCTGAATCATATTACCTTTCGGCAGTCCCAATCGAGTTAAATATTTGGCATATCTTGGCACTTAACGCAGGCACCATGATACTTTGGGTGCAGATGATGCTATTGCCGACTATGCTCATCAACAATATAAGACCTTCAAAATCAATAAGATTCGAATAATTTAAAACATAAACATCATGATGGAAAATTTTAAAATTGAACCTTTAAAAGGATACGGCGAACTCCAATTCGGAATGCCTATCGACGATGTGGTCGAAATCCTTGGTCAGCCAACAAATCAAGAAGAAATAGAGTCGGCTTATGAAGACGACAACCATGTCATTGTGCTTGATTATGAAGACAATGATTTCTCAGCTTATTTCGAGGGTGATACTGTGCAGAAACTCACCAATTTCTACACATTTAACGAAAAAACTGAGCTTTACGGAGCCAAAATTTTTGATTTAAATAAAGAACAGCTGCTCGAATTGATGAAAGAAAATGGCTTTGAAAGCTATATCGAAGACCAAGAAGATGGTGATTGTATCACTTTTGAGGATCTGAACCTCGACTTCTATTTCGATAACAATCAGTTAGTTGAGGTGTTCTGGGAGTGCCAGCGCGGATGATATTCCATTATCACCTGACGCAAGTATTCGTCAGAAACATGTGTATATATCTCTGTCGTTGAAATGCTTGAATGCCCTAGCATTTGCTGAACAGCACGCAGATCGGCACCGCCTTCTAGAAGATGAGTGGCAAACGAATGCCGCAATGTGTGTGGACTAATGGTCTTCTTGATTCCAGCTTTCTCTGCAAGGCTTTTTACTAACAGGAACACACTTTGGCGCGTGAGACTTGTACCTCGGGCGCTGATAAACACTTTATCGCTATATTTCGGCTGTATTTCTTGATGAAGCCGCTCACCTTGAGTGTAATTTGTCAGCTCTTTGAGCGTTTTTTTGCCAATAGGGACAAGTCGTTCTTTATCGCCTTTACCAATGACGCGGACAAACTCATCTTTAGCGTATATGTCGCTGATATTCAATGATACAACTTCAGATACGCGCAGACCACAACCATATAACATTTCAATAATAGCCTTGTTTCTATGCCCCAATGGTTGGCTTAAATCGATACAATCAAGCATACTGACGATTTCTTCATAACTCAAAACATCAGGAATATGCCTTCCAGTTGATGGTGAGCTTACCAGTATAGTAGGATCTTTCTCACATATCTTTTCCTGAAGCAGATATCTGTAAAAGCTTTTTAATCCTGATAATATGCGTGCCTGCGACGAGGCGGCGATGCCCAAATCGTACAGTTTGGCAAAGAAATCTTCAATGTCGTGATGCGTGATTTCAGCTGTCGAGATTGATTTGCCATTATCTTCTAAATAATCTCTAAACAATTCAATATCATGACAATACGCATTGATTGTATTGTCTGACAACGATTGCTCCAAACGTAGATAATCGCTGAAATGCCTGATGAGATTTTTATCTAATAACATTTTTAAAATTTATGCAAAAATGCGAAAAAATTTGTAATTTTGCGAAGAAAATTATCCAATTAAATAATTGTAATTATAAAAATATGAAAAAGATATTACTATCTGCAATAACTTTGATGTTATTGGGCTCATTATCAGCACAAAACGTAGCACGTGAATGTGTTTTGTTCGAAGTTTTCACCGGCGTCAACTGCCAGTATTGCCCAGCTGCCGCTAATGCCATTGTCCAGATGCTTGACGAAGGATTAGCTATTGCGCCAGTAGCAGTACATACCAGTGCATTCTCAACACCAGAGTTTTACACAAGTGAAACAAATGCGAGAGCGAACTTTTATGGAATCACCAGTTATCCTACACTAAAAGCTGACGGAAAACTAACAGTATCAGGAGGTGGACATGCTAGCGAGAATATGTATGAATACTATCTGCCACATTACAATAGTCGCATAAACACCCCTAGTCCGTTCACAATCGATTTATCATATTCGTATGTCGAAGGTTCGATGTGCCAAGTGACAGCTGTTGTAAACCAGGTCGGAGAATGTACAGCCAGCAACCTGAAAATAATGATTGCATTGACAGAATCTCACATTCAAAAAAACTGGCAGGGGATGACAGAACTCAACGCTGTAACCCGTGATTTTATTCCTACTCAAACAGGAACAGCCTTCGAGGGTCCGACAACAACCGTGACAGAAACCTTTGATATGGCAGGTTATCCTAAAGAAAACATGCATCTCGTAGCTTGGATTCAAAGTTTCTCTGCTCCAAAAGAAGTTTACCAAGCGGTAAGACTCTCTCTTGAACCGGAAGCGACAAATTATGACGTTGCACTCCGTAAGCTAAACTACGTAGTAACCAAGAATTGCTCAGGTAAAATTCATCCGACACTTGTTGTTAAAACTTTTGGAACACAAACAGTTACATCTATGGATATAGAAGTTACAGATGAGAGCAACAACGTTATAACTACATACAACTGGACAGGAAACGAGACCCAAGGCTCAGCATTTGATGTAGATCTTCCTGAATTTGACATTCAAGGAGCCAACACGGTAGTTTTCAATATCAAAAAGATTAACAATAACGATGACGCATATCCTTTTGATAATTATATGTCAGTTAAACTGGAAGAAGCAGAAACACACCCTGGAGACCTTTATGTTCAGGTGAAAACGGCATCCGATCCGGAACAGTTCTATCTCGAACTTAAAAACATGGATACCAATGAGATAATCTATGACGAGCATTTTGATCAAGGCTCCCATGTTTATAAGTTCTATATCTCGATACCTAAACCTGGATGTTATAGATTAAGCGTCTTAAGCCCTAGTGGCACTGGCTGTGGCAACGGTTATGCCAAAATTCAAGATGGTAATGGCTCGGTTTTAATGCAGTTCTCTCAAAGCGGAAATGTGTTTAAAGACAGATATTCAATTGAGTTTGCAAATGATATTACTGATGTTGATGAAGTTATATCTAATAACGTTATAGCTTATCCTAATCCGGCTTCAAATGTGATATATATTAAAGAGGATAACATCAGTGATGTATTGATCTACAACGCATTAGGCCAAGTAATGTATTCTAAATCTATTGAATGCGATAATCTCACCATTGACACATCATCGTTTGAAGAAGGTTTATATGTTGTGATAGTCAGAAAGACTAATGGCGAAACAATATCACAAAAAATTGTTGTAAAGAAATAATATGAAAAAAGTCCATTTTATTGCAGTAGGTGGCAGTGCGATGCACAATCTCGCAATCGCCTTACACAGAAAGGGTTATGAAGTGACTGGCTCTGATGATGAGATTTTTGAGCCGTCAAGAACACGATTGGAGAAAGAAGGTATCCTGCCGAAGGAATTTGGCTGGCATCCTGAGTTATTAGATAACTCATACGAAGCTGTTATTCTTGGTATGCATGCCCGTATCGACAATCCGGAACTCATTCGTGCACAAGAACTTGGACTTAAGATTTATTCATATCCAGAATATCTTTACGAGCAAAGTAAGGATAAAATCCGCATTGTGATTGGCGGCAGTCATGGCAAGACAACCATCACTTCCATGATTCTGCATGTGATGAAACAGGCTGGGATAGAAACAGACTTCATGGTAGGTGCACAGCTTGAGGGCTTCGATGTGATGGTACGCCTAAGCGAGACCGCGAAATATATGGTCATTGAAGGCGACGAATACCTCACTTCGCCTATAGACCGCGTGCCGAAATTTCACAAATACCATCCACATATCGCTGTAATTAGTGGAATAGGGTGGGATCACGTCAACGTTTTCCCTACGTTTGACTGCTATCTCGAGCAGTTCAGAATCTTCGTAAAGACCATCGAAAAAGGTGGCTGCCTGATTTATGACGGAAACGATGTCGAAGCAAAGAAAATAGCTAAAAATGCTAGCGTTCCGACCTACGGCTACGATATTCATCCTTACAAAACCGATGGCGACGACACCATCTTGATTTTGCCAAACGGAAAAGAGGAGAAGGTGCAGATATTCGGAGAGCATAACATGAAGAATATCAATGCTGCACGCTATGTGGCGAAGCAAGTTGGCATCAGTGACGAGCAGTTTTACGAGGCGATCAAAACGTTCAAAGGAGCTGCCAGAAGACTTGAACTTTTATTTGAAAACAAAGAAAAAGGCAACCTCGTGTTCCGTGACTTTGCTCACGCACCATCAAAAGTCTTGGCCACAGTTAAGGCTCTACGCGAGCAATATGCTAACAAGAACTTATTGGTAGTCTTTGAGTTACATACATACAGCAGTCTCAGCGAGGTATTTATTGACCATTACGCTCACTGCCTCGACAACTGCGATAAAGCAGTGGTTTTCTACGATCCGCATGCAGTGGCAATCAAGAAACTCGAGATGATGACTGACGAGCGTATCGTTAAAGGCTTCCAACGCCTTGATTTACAAGTGGTTCACTCAAAAGATGAACTTGTCAACTTATTAAACGGTTTGAAACGTGCAAACATTGTCGGCGGCTTCATGAGCTCCGGAGATTTCAATGGGCTCACCACAAATGATTTGAAGCAGTTATTTTAAATTTTTAATGCCATTTGCAGAAATGCGACCTACCACAGGGTACTGTTGAGCATTTCGAAAATGGCATTAAAAATTAAAGTCGGTATCAATAAACTAATTCCCCGTTGATAAAGGTATTAACAACCTTCACTTCGGGGATTTTTTCTTCTTCAATCTTCATGATATCATCGGAAAGGATAACAAAATCAGCTTCTTTGCCGATTTCGATGCTGCCTTTACGACTTTCTGCAAAGTAACCTTTTGCAGCCCATATAGTCATCGATTTTAAGGATTCTTCGCGAGTTAATCTATTATCGATTAAATCCTTACGAGCAACAGAAGAATAAAACGTTTTAAGAGGCGAGATGTGCTCTATAGGGAAGTCGGTACCGTTAATGAGCCAACCATTCTGCTCGAGCAAGGTCTTGTAAGCATAAGCATTCTTAACACGTTCCGAGCCAAGACGATTCTCAGCCCAAGGCATATCGGATGTACAGTGTGTAGCTTGAATCGAAGGGATAACATTGTATTCTTTATATAATGAAAGATCCTGTAGATCAACGACTTGTGAATGCTCGACTCGCCATCTTAAGTTATTTTCTCCTTTCAAGAACTTAGCATATTCATTCAGAATCATACGCACTCCGCCGTCACCTATGGCATGACAGCAAACCTGATAACCAGCATTGTAGGCCTTCTCGCAAACATGGTCGTAGAAATCTTCGCTTTCAACAATCAATCCTGAGGTTTCAGGCGCATCGGTATATGGTTCAAGCAGTTTTGCACCACGTGAACCGAGAGCACCGTCAGCATATATTTTCACTGAGCGCACTGTTAGACGTTCTTTTTCAATAACTCCGAACTTCATAAAGTAATCCATGGTTTCATCATCAGGATTCACCATAGCGTTGATTTTCATCTTCAAAACGCCTTCATTTTGTAAAGAATCAATAAGTGCAATTGATTTAATACCAAGACCGGCATCGGTGACGCTTGTGAGACCATGTTTGAAGCAGTCGCGTTGTGCAATCTTTAAAGCGTTGATTTTCTGAGCGTTATTCAGTGGTGGAACAATAGCTTTTGCCATATCAGCTGCATTGTCCAAAAGAATTCCTCCATGCTTAATATCGATTCTGGTTTTTCCATATAAATCAATGAGTTTCAATACATTATCGCTCACAAGCACAGCATGACCATCAACTCGGGTGATAAGTACCTTCTTATTTTGGAAACGTTTGTTAAGCTCAGTGTTTACAGGAAACTCCTTAACTTCCCAAAGATTCTGGTCCCAGCCGCGACCTAATAGCCAATCGGAATCGTTGTTTTCATTATGTTTTTCGAGTCTTTCAAGAACTTCCTCAAACGACTTGCATCCATTTAAATCTGCATAACGCACTTTTGTTTCGCCATATCCTACAAAGTGACAGTGACCGTCAATAAATCCTGGATATATCGGCTGTCCTTGAGCGTCAAGGGTGTATGCTGCGCCGTAATGTTTTAAAATCTCTCTATCGGAGCCGACAGCGACAAATTTACCGTCTTTAACAGCAAATGCGTCAACTTTACTAAATTGATTATCAACGGTATATACGTTAGCGTTGTGAACAATCAAATCGACTTTGGTCTTGCTGCATGAAAACATGGCAATTAGTATTAATATAAAAGGTAGTCTTTTCATTTATAAATCTCATTTAGAAGATATTGATTATCAACGTCTTTCAGTCCGAAGTATTCCTTAATAATACCATTTTTAAGTAATTCAGCACTTTGTCCAGCCACGAAAGGTTTATTCTTTGCGATAATCCAAAGATTGTCGGTATAACGAAGCAACAGTTCAAGGTCGTGAGAACTGAAAAGGATGGCTTTCTTTTGCTCTTTAGCCAACTTTTTAAGCAAAGAGAACAACTCTATTTTACTCGGATAATCCAGGAAGGCTGTCGGTTCATCGAGCATGATAACAGGAGTGTTTTGAGCTATCGCTTTGGCTATCATAACCTTCTGTTTTTCTCCATCAGATAAAGTATTAAAAACTCTGTTTATCAAATGATTGACTCCAACTAATTCAAGCGATGCTTTAATCTCATTTTCATCATTTTCTGATAGCTTTCCGAACATACCGGTGTAAGGATAACGTCCTGCTGCCACTACGTCAAAGACCTTCAGGAACATATCGTCAGGGCGCTCAGTGAGAACAATTCCAAGCAGTTTTGCGCGTTCTTTTGGAGAATACGAAATCAAATCCTTGCCAAACAATTCAATCTTGCCTCCAACTGGCTTTATATGCGTTGAAAAAGTCTTGAACAATGTTGATTTTCCGGCACCATTAGGACCGACTAGAGCAATGATGTCACCTTCGTTCAGTGTAACATTGATGTCTGAAACGACGGTTTTGGTATCATAACCGATTGATAATGCTGATGTTTTTAATATTTCCATTACTTTCTGCTTTTCAAAATTACTGATATGACGACTGGAGCACCGATAAACGCTGTAACGGCGTTTACAGGTAGGTTGCCGTCGAAACCAGGCATTCTTGCTATCAGATTGCATATCAATGCCATATCCATGCCGATAAGCATTGTAGCAGGGATGAGTAGGCGATGGTCGCTGCTTTTAAATAAGAATCGCGCGATATGAGGCATAGCAAGACCGACAAAAGCAATAGGGCCGCAGTAAGCAGTCACAATAGCTGTTAAATAACCGGAAACAAGGATTATTATCACACTGTTCTTACGGATATTCAAGCCGAGATTTTCGGCGTACATTTCACCTAACAACAAGATATTCAAATTCTTAGACAAGAAGAATGTCACGATCAAACCGATAACGATGCTGATTGCGAAAATTGGCATTTTCGAAGTTCCAACACCTGAAAAAGTGCCCATTCCCCAGATCACAAAGGCGTGAATGTCTTCTTTCAAGCTGAAAAACTTCAAAATATCGGTTATAGAGCCTGCAAGATATGCAATCATTAAACCAATGATTATCAAGGTTGTCATGTTTTTCATTCGTGAGCTAAACGCTAACATAACGAAGAGCACTAACACGGCTCCAATGAATGCAGCCAGACTAACTCCGATGGTCGACCACCAACCGAAAGAAGAAACTGCTGTGCCTGATATCGCACCAGTTAGAAGTATAACAATTCCGACACCCAAACTGGCACCGCTGGAGATGCCGAGCATCGAAGGATCGGCCAATGGGTTGCGAAACAAGGTCTGCATTAAAAGACCTGCAACAGCCAAGGCAGCACCTGCTAAAAGAGCTGTCAATGCCTGCGGAAGTCTATAATTGAAAATTATGACACTCAATGTGTTATCATTATTTTCTTTAAGTAACACTTTAATAATATCATCGAGTGGTACGGTGACCGATCCAACGAATAAATTGAGGATAAAAAGTACGATACCTACGATAATTATCCCTAAAATCCCGAATGTTATTTTGCTATTTTTCATTTTTCAACCTATAAAAATATTTCGGTATATAGTCTTCATTTTCAAGCATTTCTGGATGAAAGGCATATACAAAGTCTTTCAAAAGAATGTCAGGCTCATATTCCGATTTCTCGAAATATCCGCTTTCACGAATATCGCAAACCAAAATATTGCGATTTTTATATGCTTTAAAATACGTATATAATTCATTTTCAACGGCTAAGCGCTCGTATGAATACTTTGTATTTGTCGAGTTCATTATGCGCCAGAAATCAGCGTCACGGGCTTTAGAGAGCACCGTTTCAGCATCAACAGGAAGGCTAGCAGTTGAGTTATTGTCCTTCCAGATGTAATCGGCACCAGCATCATGGAAAATCTGCGCGATATAGCTAGCACCGCCTGGCAGATACCATTGACCTTCAAATGGCAAATCTGAAAATACCGTGGGACGTTTTTCGACATTTTGACATATGTTTTTTAATGATTCATAACGAGTTACGATGTCGTTAAACCATTTGTCAGTGTCTTTTTCACGGCATGTGAGATAACCTATCAGTTTTAACCATTCTGCACGTCCAAGTGGATGATTCTCAAGATAATCAGCAAACGGGAACATCACAGCACCCGTCAAATCACCAATTTCAGTCTTTGGAACAGTCGAATATGGGGTGTAAAGAATCACATCTGGATGTAGGTTAATGGCGATTTCAGTCTTAAGACTTGTCTCAATGCCCACATCCTCAATCTTTTTTTCAGCCAAAAGACGTTTTATAACAACATTATCAGTGTAGTTGCTCTCAAGAATCCCTTTAACACGCTCAATCTCGTCAAGCTCAAGAAACACTGACCATTGCGTCGATGAATAGGCAATCACTGACTTCACCGGAGTACGAATAACTATCTCGTTTTCGAGCTCATTTGGAAGTTCCAATGTGTCGGGATAAAGGTAAAACTCACCAAGCGATTTATCGTTCCAAGGACATGACACATTGACATAATATCCAGATTTATAATTAGTTACATCAATATAACTAGTATATTCCATTAAATTGTCATTGTTCAAGCTGGAATTGATCTTTGCGTTTTGGGGATTATCAGTACACGAAAACAGTACGTAAATTATTGACAGACAAAATAATACAAGTTTCTTCATAATAAGAAAATTTTAACGCTTTTGTTTTGCAAATATAAGAGAATAATGTTTATCTTTGCATTTTAAAAAAATAATAAAATGGGAATTTTCATGTTTCACAGGCCGGAAATGCCTAAGTTTAATTACATTCCGAGATATTATAACCCGGAAAAGGAGGAGTTGGAAAAGAGGAAAGCAGCGATGGGTTTGGATTCAAAACTCTCTGACAGTGAAAGACTTAGGGTGCAGATGCGACAGAGATGGGGAAGGAGTATTGATGATGGAAAACTTAAACAAGGTTATTCGATGAAATGGCTGAAATATGCAATAATAATTGGAATTTCAGCATTTTTGATATCAGTGATATTCTTTACTCCTTTTTTGGAAAATTTTGTGACAATGTTTCTCAAGATGGGAGGTAAGTAGTTATGTCTTTGGATATCATAAAGTTACTTCCAGATTCTGTTGCTAATCAGATTGCTGCAGGAGAGGTTATCCAACGACCAGCTTCTGTTGTTAAAGAGCTGATAGAGAACGCCATAGATGCCGGTGCCACGCAAATAGATTTGATTGTAAAAGACGCTGGCCGTACTTTCATAACTGTTATCGATAACGGCTGTGGTATGTCTGAAACGGATGCCAGGCTGTGTTTTGAGCGTCATGCGACATCAAAAATCAAGAGCGCTGATGACCTCTTTGCCATAAAAACCATGGGATTCCGAGGTGAAGCGCTTGCCTCTATTGCAGCTGTTGCTCAGGTCGAGTTAACAACAAGACGCAAAGAAGACGAAGTCGGCACCAAGATTCGCATCGAAGGCTCGAAAGTGATTGAACAGCTGCCCAAACCAGCATCAGTAGGCACTAATTTCACTGTAAAAAACCTGTTTTTTAATGTGCCAGCACGACGTAACTTCTTGAAATCCAATGAAGCTGAACTACGACATATCAATGAAGAGTTCTTTAGAATCACGATAATGAATCCTGAAATCGGATTTACTTTCGTGAGCAACGACAAAGAGCTTTTCCATCTGTATCCTGGCACTTTAAAGCAACGAATCGTCGGATTGTTTGGCAAAGATTATGACAGCAAATTGCTGCCCGTCAATCAAGTGACTGAGACCGTTACAATCGACGGATTTATAGTAAAACCTGAGTTTTCCAAGAAGACTAGAGGTGAACAGTATTTCTTCGTAAACCGCCGTTTCATAAAGCATGCATATCTGCACCACGCTGTGGAAAACGCTTACAAAGAACTTATCCCACAGGATTGTTTCCCTGGCTATTTCCTTGATATCCAGATAGATCCAAAAGAAATCGATATCAACATCCATCCGACGAAGACCGAAGTCAATTTTATTGATGTGAAGTTGATTTATGCAATAATGCATTCAGCTGTACGTAAAGCCATAGGACAGAATAACTTAGCTCCGACTTTGGACTTCGATATCAACCCCAATATGGGTATCGATTTTGGCGAGGCAAGTCGTATGGACAGACCCGTTGTTACCCCAAAAGTTGATTTTGACCCATCATTTAACCCATTCAAAATCAGTCCGATACGGCATCAGCAACAAAACTGGAGGATTGCCTACGACAACACCAACGACATCGTTGCGAACAATAGATTTGAAGATAATACAAGTGATAACAAGCCTTATGAAGAAGAACAAAAAAGCCTGTTTATACAGTTGCAACAGTCATATATAGTTACGGCAGTTAAGTCAGGCATTCTTGTGGTTGACCAGCATTTGGCACATGAAAGGATACTATACGAGAAATATCTGAAAGAGATGGAGACTGAAGTTATTGCATCACAACAAGAGCTGTTTCCACATCATATATCGCTGAATATCAATGATGCTTCGATTCTCAAAGAGCTGAAACCAGAGTTGGAAAAGATCGGATTCAGGATTGAGTCGATGAATAATACGACATTTGTTATAAACGGTACTCCTATCGATTGCAAAGGCAGTGACGCCGTTTCGATTATTGAAAAGATATTAGAAGATTACAAGACAAATTTGTCTGGTAATCAATCAGATAGAAAATTGAATTTAGCACGTTCTCTGGCATCACAGATGGCAGTAAAAGCTGGTCAGACATTAAGTAGTGTGGAGATGCAAGACATCATTGACAGGCTTTTCGGCTGCGCGGTATCTGAAGTGGCGCCCAACGGCAACAAAATATTCACAATCATCAATGCTGACGACATAAAAACACGTTTGAACTAATGGACAATCAATTTAGGCCTCAAGGTTTTTCTATTTTACCAGTAGTGGTAAAAAACCTATTGATAATCAATATAATATTCTTCTTGGCGACATGGGCGGCAGAAGTCGTCTGGCGTATCGATTTGTCAGACTATCTTGGCTTGCATTACATCGGAGCATCTGATTTTAGACCGTATCAGTTCGTGACATATATGTTTATGCACGGCAACTTCGCTCATATTTTCTTTAATATGTTTGCGCTGTGGATGTTTGGAAACACTATCGAAAATGCATGGGGACCAAAAAAATTCTTGATTTTCTACTTTGTTTGCGGAATTGGTGCCGGTCTGACGCAGGAACTCGTACAGTATATCCAACTTCATGATATCATAGCAAACTACGAATACGTCCGGATTGGCAATAGAAGCATTCCTGTCGACGAATACCTAAATATGCTCACTACAGTCGGTGCTTCCGGAGCCGTTTACGGAATCCTTCTAGCCTTCGGCATGATGTGGCCTAACTCTCGTATTTACATATACTTCGCTATTCCTATAAAAGCAAAATGGTTCGTTATAATATATGGTCTTATCGAGCTATTTTCAGGCTTCTCTTCAGTAGATAATGTTGCGCATTTCGCACATGTCGGCGGCATGCTGTTTGGCTTGATATTGATACTATATTGGCGGTATAAAGATGGCAGCTGGCGTCCGCGATTCTTGCACAGGGACAGAAACCAAAATGGCTGGCCAAAGTCAGACTGGGAATATAATAAAGAGCGTACAGACGACCATCGTCGCACTGATGAAATCCTTGAAAAGATAAGCAAAGGCGGCTACAACAGCCTCACAGAGGAAGAAAAAGAATTTCTGTTTAAACAAAGCAAGAAAAGCTGATGAATTTTAAACTTGCATCGGAGTTTAAACCTACTGGCGACCAGCCCCAAGCAATAGAACAGCTGAAAAACGGCATCTTGGCGGGGGAGAGGTACCAGACTTTGATGGGTGTGACTGGCTCTGGCAAGACCTTTACTATCGCGAATATGCTGGCAGAATTGAACCGTCCAGCATTGATTCTCAGCCATAACAAGACACTTGCTGCTCAGCTTTACAGCGAATTCAAACAGTTTTTCCCCGAAAACAAAGTCGAATATTTCGTTTCGTACTACGATTATTATCAGCCAGAAGCGTTCATTCCGCAGACAAACACCTATATCGAAAAGGATTTATCAATAAACGATGAAATTGACAGGTTACGTCTGAGCACGACATCAGCATTGTTATCCGGAAGACGAGATGTGATTGTAGTGTCATCAGTATCATGCATTTACGGCATTGGAAACCCCGAAGATTTCAGCAAAAATGTCATCAATATCGAGCTGGGACAAAAGATTCGTCGCGACGACCTGCTTTTCCAACTTACCAATGCATTATATACCCGCAATGATATTGAATTTTCGCGTGGTCGATTCCGTGTGAAAGGCGATACAGTAGATATTTTCCCCGCATATTCCGACACGCCGTTTAGGATTATTTTCTGGGATGACGAAATCGAAGAACTTGAGTCGTTTGACTATATAAATGGCACTAGAATCGAGAGTTTGCAAAACATAACACTGTTTCCGGCTAACATCTTCGTGACTTCAAAAGAGAAGATAAAACAGGCGACAGAAGAGATTTTGCTGGATATGTTCAAGCAGACTGAATATTTTCGTGAGATTGGAAAATATGAGGATGCAAAACGGTTGGAAGATCGTGTAAATCACGATGTTGAGATGATTCGCGAACTTGGTTATTGCTCAGGAATCGAGAACTATTCAAGATATTTTGATGGCCGCTCTGCCGGCACGCGTCCGTTCTGCCTGCTTGATTTCTTCCCTGATGATTTCATCACTATTATCGACGAAAGTCACGTCACAGTGTCGCAGATTCGTGGCATGTACGGAGGCGACCGCTCAAGGAAACAGACCTTGGTGGAATATGGCTTTAGATTGCCTTCGGCGCTCGACAACAGGCCGTTGAAATTCGATGAGTTTGAAGCACTTACAGGACAGACGATATACGTCAGTGCAACGCCAGGCGATTATGAGATGCAACAGACACAAGGCGTTTACGTGGAACAACTGATACGCCCGACAGGACTTCTTGATCCAATAATTGAAGTCCGTCCGTGTACAAACCAAGTTGATGATCTCGTTGATGAGATAATTCGTGTGATTGCCAGAAAACAACGTGTTTTGGTTACCACCTTGACGAAACGAATGGCAGAGGAGTTGACGAACTATCTTAACAACTTGAATATCAGCACAAGATATATACACTCAGATGTCGATACATTGGATCGTGTTGAAATTATGATGGGATTGAGAAGGGGAGACTTCGATGTTTTGGTTGGCGTAAACTTGCTTCGTGAGGGATTAGATCTGCCTGAGGTTCAGTTAGTTGCAATACTTGATGCAGATAAAGAAGGTTTCCTCCGTTCGGAGCGATCTCTAACTCAGACGGCAGGACGCGCCGCCCGTAACGCGGATAGCAAAGTCATAATGTATGCTGACACAATCACTGACTCGATGCGTAAGACCATTGATGAGACGCAAAGGCGGCGCGAGAAACAGCTGGCATACAATATTGAACACAACATAGTCCCTAAGACCATCATCAAGCCGCTTGACACAGCATGGACTGACACCATTAGCAGCCACAAACTCGTTGATTATGAGATGACTGAGGAACATGTGAGGTCGGTGGCAGAGGAGAAAACGGCAATCTATCACTCGCCGAAAGACATCAAAAAAGCAATTCAAGAAGCCAAGAAAGAAATGGAGAAATCTGTCAAGGAACTTGACTTCATGAACGCAGCAAAATACCGCGACATAATCGTCGCTTTAGAAGAAAAACTAAACAAAATCGATTGAATATGAATACATTAGCAGTACCATTTTTCGCAACCGACGCTGTGTGGAATCTCATGATACAGTTGAGCATCATTGCTGTTGGACTTTTAGTTGGCAATATTGTTCGAACCAAAGTACCATTCATGCAGAAAAGTTTAATCCCATCAGCATTAATTGGAGGCGCTTTGTTACTGATTTTCAAAGCAATATATACTGACTTACTCGGCTGGGAAGATTTAATCAACAAGACATCGATGGAGATTATCACATACCATGCCCTCGGTCTCGGTTTTGTTGCCTTAGCATTGAAAAACAACAAAGTTGAATCCAAATCAAGCACGATGAAAGTGATTGAGACAGGAACTTTGACCGCTAGCACATATATCATCCAAGGTATTGTGGGACTGTTAGTTACGATTCCAATGTTCTATTTTGGTAGAAAGATATTCTACGCTGCCGGCTTGCTGCTTCCAATGGGTTATGGTCAAGGACCAGGACAAGCCCTGAATTTCGGTACTATATACATGGATAGAGCTTACGAACAAGGCATCGTTTTCCCAGGTAAAGACTTCGGATTGTCAATAGCCGCAATGGGTTTCATCGTCGGATGTGTTGTTGGGGTTATCTATCTTAACATCTTAAAACGCAAAGGTAAAATTAAAATCTCGGAGATTCGTGAGAAGCAGATTAACAAACTTAGCGACTACGAAGGCGACAATGAAATCCCTGATACTGAATCTGTTGACAAGCTGTCAATACAGATTGGTTTAGTACTTTTTACCTACTTGTTGGTTTACCTTTTCAATCATTTCCTGCAAACTTTAGATCTTGGCACATTCGGTGAAAAGACTCTTATGCCATTGATGTGGGGATTTAACTTCCTACTTGGAACGCTTTTCGGCATTATGATTAAAGGCATTATGAAAGTGTTGAAAAAGAGACAAATCATGCAACGTGAATATATCAACAACTACTTATTAAACCGTATCAGTGGATTGTTTTTCGACATCATGATAGTGGCAGGTACAGCAGCCATAAACTTCAGCGAATTCAAGGGATTTGCTATTCCATACTTCCTTGTCTGCGGTCTTGGTGCTATAGCGACTTTCTGGTTTGTGCTAAAGGTTTGCAAACACCTTTATCCGAACTACACTTATGAAGGATTTTTCAGCATGTTCGGCATGCTCACTGGCACCGCTTCCAACGGTATGATTCTGCTTCGCGAAATCGACCCAAAATTTGAGACACCTGCCGCAAACAACCTTGTTTTACAATCACTTCCGGCAGTGGCGTTGGGATTCCCTGTGCTGCTTTTGGTCAGTTTCGCACCCCAAGGATTCACTCAAGCACTCATCACTTTAGGAATCCTGATAGTTGTTTTCATCATTTTCAATCTGTTCATGTTCAGAAAGAAAATCTTCAAGAAAAGCCATTAGTTATTAGCCATTAGCCACTAAATTTTAGTCTTTAGAGATTATTGGTGTTATTTGCAGAAATTATAAGTACCTCTCGCAGAATTACGACTTACCACAGGGTACTGAGAGTAATTCGAGAGAGGTACTTATAATTTCCATTAAAAATTCATTGAAAATTTTGTTTTTTATTTTAAAAAATATATTATATTTGCTGACTTGATGAAAGTGTGAGAACTTTTGCCATGTCTTATGTATTAACTTATTGAAATAGAATAAATTATATTATATATGAGCGAAGGATTATATTCAATGGAAGCTAAGGATTTCGACAAAACCTTAGACTTAACCAAAATTAAGCCGTATGGCGACACAATGAATGATGGCAAGACTCAACTGAGTTTCACATTGCCAGTACCATGCGGCGCAGAAGCTGTCGAGGCAGCTAAACAACTCCTCAAAACTATGGGTTTCGAGAATCCTATTGTGGTGTATTACAAAGAGTTAACCCCTGGATTCACATTCTTTAACTGCTACGGAAGCTGCACTCATACCGTGAACTACAGCACCATTTACGTTCCAAAGGTCGAATCGAACACCATGGACATGTACGAGACAGACCAGTACATCAAGGAAAACATCGGCCGTAAGATTGTCATCGTTGGTGCAAGTACTGGTACCGACGCTCACACTGTGGGTATAGACGCTATCATGAACATGAAAGGCTATGCCGGTCACTACGGACTTGAGCGTTACGAGATGATTGAGGCTTACAACCTCGGTTCACAGGTGCCGAATGAGGAGTTCATCGCAAAAGGCGTTGAGCTTCACGCCGATGCACTTTTGGTTTCACAGACAGTTACCCAGA
>JAFYNO010000160.1 GCA_017549705.1 Bacteroidales bacterium
AGCATTGTTTATAATACCTTTAATGTCATCAAGCAAATCTTGATTGATAGAGATGTTTTTGTTCATAAAAAATAGTTTTTAAAGTTCTCCGCAAAATTAAAGTTTCATTTTCAAATAAAAAAGTTAAAAAATGTTAAAAATCATTGATGCGTCTTTTCAGTTGGGAATTAAGAGTTGAGGGTTCTTAGTTCAGAGTTCAAAGTTCAAAGTAAAAAAAACTTTAGCCATTAGCCTTTAGCCTTTGGTCATTTTTCTTATCTTTGCGAAGAATAAAAACTTTATATTTTGCAAACGTTAAAGTCACAGATAAATCCTAACAGTAAGGAATTTCAAGATAATAAGAAAGCCTATATGGAGCTGATGTCGCGTTATCGTGACGGCATGGCGATGAGTATGCAAGGCGGAGGCGCTTCTGCGGTGGAGAAGCACAAGAAACGTAACAAACTCCTCGCTCGCGAGCGCATCGACTTGCTCATCGACAAGAACACACCATTCTTGGAACTGTCTCCGATGGCGGCATACGACACTTATAACAACGACTTTCCATCGGCAGGTATAATCACTGGTATAGGTATAATACAAGGCAGAGAGGCTATCATCGTTGCCAACGACGCCACTGTGAAAGGCGGTACTTATATGCAATACACTGTGAAGAAACATCTTAGAGCACAGGAAATTGCGATGGAGAATAAGCTGCCTTGTGTCTATATGGTGGATAGCGGCGGTGCCTTCCTCCCTGAACAAGACACGGTGTTTCCCGACAGAGATCACTTTGGCCGTTTCTTCTATAACCAGGCTCGTATGTCGGCGATGGGAATACCACAGATAGCCATTGTGATGGGTATGTGTACAGCAGGCGGTGCCTACGTGCCAGCCATGAGCGACGAGACTATCATAGTAAGAAACCAAGGAACCATATATCTCGGCGGACCTCCGTTGGTGAAGGCTGCTACAGGCGAGATAGTGACGGCGGAAGAACTCGGCGGTGCGGAGATGCACACCTCGGTGTCTGGCGTTGCCGACCATCTCGCAGAGAACGACAGTCACGCCATGCAGATCTGTCGTAACATTTTCAAGACCTTAGAAAAGAGAAACAAACAATGTCTCGACATACATCCTGTCGAGGCTCCGTTATATGACCCTGAAGAATTATATGGCATAGCACCTATCGACCTTCGTCAGCTCGTCGATCCTAGAGAGGTGATAGCTCGCATGGTTGATGGCAGCCGTTTTCAGGAGTTCAAGGCTCGTTATGCGCCGACGATAGTATGCGGCTTCGCGCACATCATGGGATTTCCTGTCGGCATCATCGCCAACTACGGAGTGCTGTTTTCAGAGTCGGCGCTCAAGGCGACACATTTCATAGAGTTATGTTGTCAGCGTAACATTCCGCTCGTCTTCTTGCAGAACGTTACAGGATTTATGGTCGGTAAGCAATACGAATGCGGCGGCATCGCTAAAGACGGTGCCAAGATGGTTCATGCTGTCAGCAACGCCAACGTGCCTAAGTTCACCGTCATCTTTGGCGGCTCGTTCGGAGCTGGCAACTATGGCATGGCGGGACGCGCTTATAGTCCGAGACTGCTGTTCATGTGGCCTAACGCCAAGATTTCCGTCATGGGCGGCGAACAGGCAGCAGGAGTGCTCACCACAGTGAAAACCGATCAGTATAAGGCTAGAGGACAAGAAGTGTCACAAGAAGAATTGAATAAGATCAAGTCGGAGATACTGGCGAAATACGATTATGAAGGCTCGGCGTTCTATAGCACCGCACGTCTCTGGGACGACGGTATCATAGACCCGGTCGATACGCGTAAGATATTAGCGATGGGAATAGCGGCGTCATTGAACCAGCCGTTCCCACCATTACAGTTTGGTGTTTTCAGAATGTAATTTTGGTTTAAGGATTAAAGCTTAAGGTTTAAGGTCGTTTTGTTCAATCTCAAACTTTAAACTTTAAACCTTAAACTTTAAACCAAAAAAAAAGATGGATTTCACAACGTTACAGATAGGAATAGAAAAGAATGTGGCTCGCATCGCCTTGAATCGTCCGGAGGTGCGTAACGCCATGAACGCTCTTATGATTAAAGAGCTCACCGAGGCAATAGACTGGCTCGATTGCAGAGACGACATCCGCGTGATTGAGATATGCGGCAATGGTAAGTCATTCTGCGCTGGCGCCGACCTTAACTATATGAAAGACATAGCGTCATACGGTTATGAGCAGAACCTCGAAGACGCGAAGAGATTATCGAAATTATTCCAGAAGATATATTTCTGCAACAAACCTGTCATCACCTTGGTACATGGAGCAGTGATAGGAGGAGGCAACGGTATCACTGCTGCTTCCGACGTCGTCCTTGCAGAAAAAGACACAGTCTTTGCCTTCAGCGAGGTGAAGCTAGGACTTACGCCTGCGACGATTTCGCCTTTTGTCATGGCGAGATGCGGCGAGATGCCAGCGAGAGAGCTGATGCTCTCGGGAAGAAAATTCACTGCACAGGAAGCGATGAATTACCGACTCGTCAACCATGTAGGTACTATCGACGAAATGAATCAAAAGTTGGATGCTTACATCGAAGACTTCTTGAAAGCGTCGCCTGATGCTATCAGAGACTGCAAGCATCTCATCAGAAATATTAGCGGAAGAAACAATCCGTATGACAGCATCTTCGACGCGACGGCTATGATGATAGCGCAAGAGAGAATGAGTGTCGATGCGCAGGAGAGGATGAAGGAGTTTTTGAACCGTTGATTTTTTTATTCGCTTGAAAAAATGTAAGGATATTAAATTATTCGTTGGAAAAAGTGTACGAATACCTTGTTTATTCATTTGAAAAAATGTATTTTTGCATTTGGATATAATTAAGGGGACTTCTATAAATTCCCCCGTTTAAATAATTTTTGACAGTAACAATTAAAACTTTTGCATGCTTTATGTTTTTTCTCGGAATCTTTTCGCCTTTCTTTCAATCACATAGCTCGCTATGTTCTTTCAAGAAAAAC
>JAFYNO010000020.1 GCA_017549705.1 Bacteroidales bacterium
ACTTCACCATCTCTTTCATGGCGATCTCTTTGTATTTGTCAATATAATCAAGCGTTTCCTTCTTTTTCTGCGTGCCTTGTGCCGCCGCGAAGAAACTGCTGACTATCATCAAAAACAAAATTATATATCTGGATTTCCCTGCCATTTCATCTCAAAAAACGTGTAAAATTACTAATTTTATACATGCCGAATAAGAAATTTTTAATATTTTGGCTTAATTTATTTTTAATAAATTAATTTTTGTATTTTTGCATACTTTAAACGGTCATTCCGACTGAAGCGTAGCGGAATGGAGGAATCTACGGCATACATGAGATTAAGCATTTGTAAGGAGTAGATTTATCGACAAGCTCGAAATGACAAACTTAATGTTATTGAAAATGAGTACCGATATTATTAAAAGATATTTCCCAAATCTTTCTGAGGCTCAAATGGCTCAGTATGAACGTCTTGCGCCGTTGTATGAGGATTGGAACAGCAAGATCAACCTCATCTCGAGGAAGGACATGGATAACTTTTACGAGCATCATGTGCTGCATTCGTTAGCAATAGCGAAATATTTCGAGTTGTTGCCGGGCATGAAAGTCCTCGACATCGGCACTGGCGGCGGTTTTCCGGGAATACCTTTAGCTATAATGTTTCCGCAGACCAAATTCTTGCTTGTCGACAGCATCGGCAAGAAGATAAAAGTGGTGCAGGATGTAGCCGAGAAGCTCGGTTTGCAGAACGTCACCGCCATTCAGGAGCGCGCCGAGAACATCAAAGAGAAGTTCGATGTGATAGTGAGCCGTGCCGTGACGCAGCTGCCTGACTTTGTTAAATGGTGTAACAACAAGCTGCGTGTCACCAACGACATCGAAGCAGGTGGCATCCTTTATCTTAAAGGCGGCGATATCGAAGAAGAGCTCCGCAACGTGCCGAAGAACTGGAAACGCAAGAGCACGTCGATTACAAAATGGTACGCAGAGCCGTATTTTGTTGAAAAATATGTTATTCACCTTTATTAGTTTAAAGTTTAAAGTTGAGAGTTTTTTAGTTTAATAATCAGTTTAAATAAATTAAAAATGAAAAAATTATTCTTATCAGTCTTGTTCATTGCGGTAATGGCAGTGACAAGTTTCGCCCAGATGGCGATGCCGTGTCCGAAAGACCCGAACGTAAGAATCGGTAAGCTTGACAACGGCTTGACTTATTACATCCGTCACAACGAGAAACCGGCGCAGCGTGCTGACTTCTACATCGCTCAGAAGGTCGGTTCGGTGTTGGAAGAAGAGAGCCAGCGTGGTCTCGCCCACTTCCTCGAGCACATGGCGTTCAACGGTACCACCAACCTTCCAGGCATGATGCTCCGCGAGTACTTACAAAGCCGCGGCATCAAGTTCGGTGAGAACCTCAACGCAGGCACAGGCATCGACCAGACAGTGTACATGGTCACCAACGTGCCGACGACCTTGCCAGGCTTGGTTGACACCTGCTTGCTCATCCTCCACGACTGGTCGAGCTTCATCGCTCTTGAAGAGGCTGAGATCGACAACGAGCGTGGCGTCATCCTTGAGGAGCTCCGCACCCGCGAAGACGCCAGCGAGCGTCTCATGAAGGAAGTGCTTCCTATCATGTATCCTAACAGCCCTTACGCCAACCGTCTGCCAGGCGGACTTCCGGAAGTCGTAGCTAACTTCGAGTACCAGACACTCCGCGACTACTACCACAAATGGTATCGTCCTGACCTCCAGGGTCTTATCATCGTCGGTGACATCGACGTCGACGCTATCGAGGCACGCATCCATGAGATGTTTGCCGACATCAAGGCACCTGTCGACCCGGCACCAAGACCGCAGTTCATGATCGAAGACAACGTCGAGCCTATCGTCGCCATCGCTTCAGATCCTGAGCAGACCAACTACCGCATCAACCTCTATTATAAGAATGAGACTACACCTGACTCACTGAAGAACGACGTCAACTACTGGATGGCACAGTATATGCTTTCTATCATCTCACAGATGGAGATCAACCGTTTGCAGGACATCACTAAGAAAGCCAACCCTCCATTTGTTTACGGCTACAGCTATTATTCAAACTACTATGTCGCTCCTACCGAGGACGCATGGTGCAGCATGGCCATGGCTAAAGACGCTGCCGGCATCGACGAGGCACTCACGACCCTCGTGACAGAAAACAAACGTATGGCTGAGTTCGGCTTCACCGCTTCAGAATACGAGCGCGCGAAGGCCGACTTCCTGAAACGTATCGAGAACCAATACAACGAGAGAAACAACACCGAGAACAGAGTGTATGTCAACGAGTGCTTGGAGAACTTCCTCAGCAACGAGCCTATGATGGGCATCGAGACAGAATATGCTCTCTATCAGCAGATCATCCCTAACCTCCCACTCGAAGCTATCAACATGATTGCAGCACAGCTCGTGCACGACGACAACCTCGTCATCACAGTGCTGGCTCCTAAGAAAGACGGCGAGACACTCCCGACAGCAGAAGAGCTTCTCAACGTGTACAACGCAGCCAACGCCGCTCAGGTCGAGCCTTATGCTGAAGAGAATTTCGACGGCCCTATCGTCGACAACATGCCAAAGCCAGGTAAGATCAAGAAAACGACAGCTATGCCTGAGTTCGACGCCACAATGCTCGTTCTCAGCAACGGCATGAAAGTCATCTACAAGAAGACCACCTTCAAAGAAGACGAGATCAGATTTGAAGCACAGAGCAACGGCGGTCTCTCAGCACTCAAGCAGGAAGACTTCATCACATTGAAAGAACTCTCCGGCGTCATGAAAGTCGGTGGTGTTGGTAAGTTCAGCGCAACAGATCTCCCGAAGGTCCTCGCAGGCAAACGCCTCAGCGTCAACCCTTGGATCGACAGCTATTCAGAAGGCATGAACGGCAGCTGCTCACCGAAAGACCTCGAGACCATGATGCAGTTCATCTATCTCTATTTCACCGAGCCACGTGCTGATGAAGAGGCATTCCAGTCATTCGTGCAACGCAACAAGGCAGCTATCGAGAATCAGGAGCTCAACCCGATGATCACCTTCAGCGACTCTATCACAAAGGTGTTATACAACAACCATCCGCTCCGCACAAGAGTGAAAGCTGACGAGATCGAAAAGGTCGACTACGCCAAGGCGATGGAGTTCTACAAAGACCGTTTTGCTGATCCTAACAACTTCACATTATACTTCGTCGGTAACATCGACGAGGACGTGTTCAAGCCATTGGTCGAGCAGTATCTCGCATCATTGAAGAAGAACAAACGTAAAGACAACTGGAAAGACGTCGGTCTCAGCATCCCTGAAGGCGATTACATCTGCCACTATGAGAAAGAGATGTTACAGCCTAAGGCCACAGTCTACACCATCCTCGTTGGTGATATGAAATACAACTATCGCAACCAGCTTTATATGAAGGCTTTGAGCGATGTCATGGACATCTACTACACACGTTCAATCCGTGAGGAAGAAGGCGGCACCTATGGCGTCGGCGTCATGGGACAGATCACCAACAAGCCGAAAGACGCTTATCTGTTCCTCGTAGGTTTCGACACAAATAAAGAGGTATACGAGAAGCTTCTCGGCAAGGTCTACGAAGGCCTCAACGACGTGGCAGAGAACGGTCCTTCACAGGAAGACTTGACAAAGGTTGTTGAGAACCTCTACAAGAAACGCGCTGAACAGCTCGAAGAAAACAGCTTCTGGCTCGACGCTATCGACACCTTCGAAGAAGACCACATCAACATCGTGGCTGAATACGACGATATCGTGAAGAGCATCACTCCTCAGACACTCGCCGACTTCGCTAAGGAAGTGTTGAAGGGATATAAGAAAGAAGTGATTCAGCTTCCAACTGAGAAATAGTTTTCTTCCCCCGTCATTTCGAGCGGCTGCAGGGAGTCGAGAAATCTACGGCATTTGAATACTCCAGTACAATTATTTGCAGTAGATTTCTCCACTCCACTTCGCTACGGTCGAAATGACAAATAGAATTATAAATTTTAAATTAAAAATATTATGACAGAAAAGATTCAAACTCTTCGTGACAATGCGGCCATGAGATGGACTGCGTTGCTGCTGTTGGCGTTGGCGATGTTCTGCGCCTACATCTTCATGGACATCTTGTCTCCTATCAAAGACTTGATGCAGACTCACCGTAACTGGGACAGCTTGGCATTTGGAACGATGCAAGGCTCTGAGACCTTCCTCAACGTCTTCGTGTTCTTCCTCATCTTTGCAGGTATCATCCTTGACAAGATGGGAGTGCGTTTCACTGCAGTGTTATCGGGCGCTGTGATGCTCGTTGGCGGTCTCATCAAGTACTACGCTATCCACGAGAACTTTGGTGGCAGCGGTGCTGAGATGTGGTTCAACGACAACCTCAACTACATCCCTCTCTTTGAGGAATTAGGCGTATCACCATTCTACAGAGGCATGCCGGCATCAGCAAAGGTGGCGGGCATCGGCTTCATGATCTTCGGATGTGGCGCCGAGATGGCAGGTATCACCGTCAGCCGCGGTATCGTGAAATGGTTCAAAGGTCGTGAGACAGCATTGGCGATGGGTTCGGAGATGGCATTAGCACGTCTCGGCGTCGCCACCTGCATGATCTTCTCACCTTACTTCGCAAAGCTCGGCGGCTCGATCAACGTGAGCCGTTCAGTGGCATTCGGCGTGGTGCTTCTCTGCATCGCTCTCATCATGTTTGTGGTTTACTTCTTCATGGATAAGAAACTCGACGCTCAGACCGGCGAGGCTGAAGAGAGAGACGACCCGTTCAAAGTCAGCGATATAGGCAAGATCTTGTCGAGCCTCGGTTTCTGGCTCGTGGCCTTGCTCTGCGTGCTTTATTACTCAGCAATCTTCCCATTCCAGAAATACGCTGTCAACATGCTTCAGTGCAACCTCACCCTTGTCGAGGCTGACCCAGCGACATTCTGGGGCGGCAGCTCAGTCACCATCGTCCAGTACATCGTGATGCTGCTCGTCGCAATCTGCTCATTCGCAAGCAACTTCATCAGGACCAACAAAGGCTTGAAATATGGTTTGATGGGCTTGGCTGTCGTGGCGCTCGTTGTTTACTGCTACATGGGTTACATGCGTGGCACCGCTGAGACCATCTTCGCAGTGTTCCCGCTCCTCGCAGTGGCCATCACCCCTATCCTTGGCAACTACGTCGACCACAAAGGTAAAGCTGCTTCAATGTTGATGATCGGCTCAATCCTCTTGGTCATCTGCCACTTGACATTCGCTTTCATCCTGCCATTGTTCAAGGGTAACGCAGCAGGCGGCACCATCGTGGCTTACATCACAATCCTGGTGCTCGGTTCATCATTCTCATTGGTGCCAGCAGCATTGTGGCCGAGCGTTCCGAAGCTCGTCGACGAGAAGATCATCGGTTCAGCTTACGCTCTTATCTTCTGGATCCAGAACATCGGTCTGTGGCTGTTCCCGTTGCTCATCGGTAAGGTCCTTGAAAACACCAACCAAGGCGTCACCGACCCGTTGGCACTCGACTACAAGTGGGCTCTCATCATGCTTGCATGCCTCGGCATCGCAGCATTGCTCATCGGTCTCTACCTCAAGGTTGTTGACAAGAAGAAACACCTGGGATTGGAAGAGCCGAATATTAAATAATAGCCATTAGCTATTAGCCATTAGGCATTAGTTATTAGCCATTAGCTGTTAGTTTTAGCGAGATTGTTAATTCTAATGGCTAATGGCTTTTTTTCTAATGGCTATTATTTTTCTTGCATTTTTCATTTTTGTTTTGTACCTTTGCGAGGTTCAAACATCATTTCTATGAAAAAACTATACCTATTAATTATTGCTTTGGTGATGATGGTTTCCGCGAAGGCGCAATGGGTCAACGACCCGGCGGCGAACACCTTCCTTGCCAACTGTGCATCTGGTGCTGCCGAGATTCTGGTTTCATCCAATATTTATCCTAAAGACACTTATGTGCAGTGGCACTATGGCGCCGACAACGGCTGGTCGCCTTGGATCCAGCGTCTAAACTATGAAGGCGAGCCACAATGGGGCCCTGACGGCATCCACATCACCACGCCCAACCTCGCCACTTGGTCGCCAGGCTATGCCTTGGCAGCCCTCGAAGACGGTGTGGTGAGCATGTTCCGCACCGCCGACGCACACCACTGGGCGGTGAAGATAGACGAAGACGGCACCTTCCCTTGGGGCGAGCACGGCATCATGCTCTTTAACGGTGAAGGCGGCGGCCGCTCCGAGCTGCTGAGCACATTTTCCTTTGACAATGACGACGGCCTTTGGGCCTTGGGTACCGACATGGACAATTCATTTCTGCAATATATCAACGCCGACGGCACGTTGAGAACCATGGCAACCATCAGCGACCCTGAAAAAAAATGTACTAACGGTGTACTGGTACCTGCTGAAAACGGTGTCTTTGTGGTGTATTCCAAGCACACCCTCCAAGGTTACACCAATTATAATAAGGAAATCTACGTAGCTGGTTACAACAAAAACGGCGAACAAACCATTCCTGAGACCCTGTTGTTTGGACTTCAGACCGTAGGCGCCAGTTACATCCATTACGCCATTCCCGATTACGAAAGAGGCGCTTACGTGTATCAATTCCATAACGGCATAGGCGGCGTGTATAACACCTACGTCACCCATTTCGACGCCACCGGCACGCCTACCATCTCCAACCCCGACGGTATCGCCGTGCATAGCCCCGATTACAACAACTATTACACAAACGCATACGCCACGGTCGACATTTGGACCAATGACCTCATCATCGCCTATCTTCAAAAAGACGCTTATTCCCAATCGCAACACCGCATCTATGTCAACCGCATCACTGAGAACGGCGAAGTGTTGTTGGGCGACGGCATTCTTG
>JAFYNO010000161.1 GCA_017549705.1 Bacteroidales bacterium
AGAGCTGCAACACCGTGAACGCCAAGACAGTGTTCAACAACAAGACAAGCAAATCGTACAACGCCTCGATTTCCATCAAATATTACGTGAAAGTGCCGAAGGACGTGCTGATGGATCTGAAGACAAGATACGGCGACATCACACTCGACGAAGTGCGCGAGAAGCTGAAAGTCGAATTGAAATATGGCGACTTAAAAGCCGACAACATTCTGATTGACGACATTAAAAACAACGCCATTGAGGTAAAGTACGGAAACATCAATATCGACAATGTCAATCAGATGGCATTATGGCTGGAATACGGTGACGCCAAGATTAACACCTGCGACTACATTGACGGAACACTGAAATACAGCAAGATTCTCATCACTGATATGAATCATTGCATGTTGGAACTCAAATATTCAGATGCAAGAATCGAGAAGGCAAACAAAGTCTTATTTGTCAACACTGCCTATTCCGACGTGAAAGTGAGAAACATAACAAACATGTTACATGTCAACATGAAATATTCCGATTTGACTGCCACAGTGACATCATTAACACCCAACATCGAAATCGATGGAGCATATTCCGACGCTAATCTGTACCTCAACGAGGAAGCAGCGTTCGACTACAACCTTCGCTCATCGTATGGCGACATCACCTTCAAAGGTTTCTTCGACACGAAAAGCATTGGCGGACAAGGTCATTATGGCGATGGTGAACGCGGAAAGCTTGACATCACAACGAAATACGGCGATGTAGATATTCGAAAAAATAAATAATCTTTTTTTCATACTTTGAATTTTTATGCCGAATTTCATGGGTTCGGCATAATTTTTGTAATTTTGTAACGTTATACAGTTGTCATTTCGAGCGACCGAAGGGAGTCGAGAAATCTACGGCATTTGAAAGGAGTAGATTTCTCCATTCCGCTACGCTTCAGTCGAAATGACAAAATAAAAATAACATTTAAAATGAAGCGGGCAATATTAATTATTACAGCAATCCTACTGAATATCAACATGCTGTTTGCGCAGCATAGTATCTCAGGTACTTTAGTCGACGCAGCGACAAACGAAGGCTTGGCGTTCGCCAACGTCGGCTTGATCCGTGCCACCGACACAGTGTATATCAGCGGAACAGCCTCGAACGAGAAAGGTTTCTTTAAGTTTGAGAACATCCGTAACAACCAGTATATACTGCAAGTTACGGCTATCGGATATGAGAACATAAAACAGGTCTTGGATGTGACCGAAAACATTGATTTGGGTATCATCAAGATGTATGAAGGCGCGGTGAAACTCGACGAGGTCGTCATCACCGAGAAGAAACCTCTTTTTGCGAACGAAGGCGAGAAAACGCTTTACAACGTTAGCGAGGATCCATCTATTCAGACGGGAACGGCATCCGACGCCTTGCAGAACGCTCCAGGCGTAGAAGTCGACGTGGAAGGCAACATCACTCTCCGTGGCGTGTCGTCAGTGGAGATCTGGATTAACGGAAAACCATCGCATCTCAACGATGAGAACCTCAAGACATATATCCAACAACTGCCTGCCAACGCCATCAAGACCATCGAGGTCATCACAAATCCTTCAGCGCGTTACGCATCGAAAAGCGACGGCGGCATCATCAATATTGTGACAAATAGCAAGGTCCAGAAAAACCAGTTTGTGAGCTTCGGTGTCAACGTATCGACACGCCCCGATGTATCACCTTGGGTATCATACGTTTACGCAAACGACAAAATCTCTTTCAACCTCTATCTCAACGGGCATTATAACAACAACATCAACAACACCAACGGCTACAGCTATTCGTTTAAAGACAGCGAGCTGAATCCTGGTATTCTCGACACCACCACGACCACCCGTTATGAAGGCAGGTCGAAAAGCAACAGTTTTGGAGGCGGCGGATATTTGAGTTTCCAATATAACATCGACACCATGAACAACGTATCGGTATGGATGGGCGGCTGGCCAAGCTGGAATTTCAGCGACAGCTGGCAGGACTACTACCGCAACGAGTATAATGCCAGTGGCATTGAGCACAACTATTACCGCACTGAGAGCGACGGCACAGGACGTTGGGGTGGTTTCAACGGAGGTGCCGACTACCAGCATCTGTTCAACAACAAAGGACATAACATCAGGTTTAGCTTCTACGGAGGCTACTGGAGTGGCTATAATAACAGCACTAACAAACGCAACTACTATTTCTGGGATCCAGCAGCTAACGCATTCAACGACAGCATCATACGCTTCACCGGATACAAGCAGAGATACCATTATGATGATTTCAACTACGATATAAGCGTTGACTACAACTTGCCTTACAGCGATAATGGAGAAATCAACTTAGGTGTTTCTTATGCGCACGCTCCCGACACCTATCATAATATTTATGACACCTTAGTGGATGCCACCACGTATACACAGGACAGCTACCGCACCCTCGACCGTATCAGCTGGGAGAATGAGTTGGATGCTTATCTGACTTTACAACATAAGTTTGGCAATTTCGTGGTTAAGCCTGGTATCAGAATGGAGTATTCCAACGTACACTGCAATATGGACGGCTATATGATTGATCATCAGACGAAATCATATCTCAATTGGCGTCCGTCGATACATCTTTCATACCGTACCAAGTCGATGCATAATTTCAAACTTAGCTATACGCGTCGCATCAGCAATCCTGACTCGCGTTATCTCACTAATTTCGTGGAATATGAGTTGGAAAGCCTCGATTTAGGTAATATTGATTTGAATCCGGTTTACACCAACTCCATCGATGCCGGCTGGACAAAGTACTTTGAGAAGTTCGGCAGTGTAGGATTGTCGGCGTATTATAAAGGCACCAAAGGCAGTATCAACAATGTCACTGAAAACGTTTACGATGACGTTATCTTCCACCGTTGGGTACGTGCATCGAAGCCTTATAACGTCGATGACGCATACAATCTTGGTTTTGAAGCGAACATGATGTACCGTCCAAACGGATTCTTCAACATACGATTATATGCAAATTTGTACGATTCATACTATTCAACAACATTTAATGATAAAAAGGTTGAGAGTGATTTATGGTCGTACAGTTTAAGATTAAACCTTTGGACGAAGCTATGGAATAAGCTAGAGGTGCATGCTTCGGGCTATTATCGCTCTGCCACTCAATCGCTTTATGCCGAGCAAAAGCCTTCGTATGCCATCAACTGCGGTCTGCGTGCCGATTTCTTCAACAAGAAAATGTCGGTATATCTGAACGCCAATGATATCTTTAATTGGAATAAATGGGACAATAATACGTACAATCCGTACTATATTTCGTACAGCTCGTACAAGTTTAACAGCCGTTCAGTCAGCATTGGAGTGCTATTCCGTTTCGGTAAAATGGAGTTAGAGGGTATGGCAAGACAAGGCGGAGATGATGATGGAGGCAGCGGAATGACAGGAGGAAAGTAAAGTTTAAAGTGTAAAGTTTAAAGTAGTTTAAAGTTGAAAGTTGATAGTATGAAAAAGGGGTTATTGATATTAGGGGTTTTGATTGCTTTCGTATCTTGCGATAATGGCAACAAACCTGCTCAGACGTCGCAAACGACAAACAAGAAAAACGTGGTGGTGCCAGCATTTGATGGCAACTCAGCGTATGATTTTGTCAAGAAACAATGTGATTTCGGTCCGAGAGTGCCGGGCTCCGACGCTCATCAGCAATGTGCAGAATGGTTTGTCGAGACGCTCAACGGTTACGCTGACACAGTCTATATCCAAGATTTCAAAGCACGTGTTTACGACGGCAAGGTGCTCGACGGAAAGAACATCATCGCGGCATTCAATCCGACGGCAAAGAAAAGAATCATCATCGCAGCGCATTGGGACTCAAGACCTTTTGCTGACAACGACCCCAATGATGAGAACTGGAAAACACCTATCGACGGTGCCAACGACGGCGCATCAGGATGCGGAGTGATGATGGAGATGGCTCGCGTGATGAAAGACAACCGACTTGACAACACTCTCGGCGTCGACTTGATTTTCTTTGATTTGGAAGACTACGGCGCACCGAAATGGGCCGACGAGAGCTTGCACAACGACCTCTCATGGGGTCTCGGCTCGCAATATTGGTCAAAGAAACAGCATATCGATGGCTACAAGGCATACTACGGTATCTTGCTCGACATGGTAGGTGCAGCTAATCCACGTTTCCCAAAAGAATATTATTCACAGTCGAATGCGGCTTGGGTATTGAATAAGGTGTGGCGTACCGCCCGCAGCATGGGCTATGACGAGGCGTTCACCAACGAGCTCGGCGACCCTATCAACGACGACCACATCTATATGATTCACTACGCCGGCATCCCGACCATCGACATCATCGACCTCAACGGCGACGAAGACAGGACATCGTGCTTCTTCCCTTACTGGCACACGGTCAAGGATAACATCGAACAAATCGATGTGAAGACGCTGCAGATGGTAGGGAATGTGATGATGAAAGTCGTTTACAATGAATAACCATCGTCATTTCGACTGAAGTGTAACGCAGTGAAACGAAATGGAGAAATCTCCGGCAATAGAGCAACTACTCTGTTTGTCGTAGATTTCTCCACTACGCCTATCGGCTCCGGTCGAAATGACGGGGACTATTTAATGTATTTTATTCCATTAAGAATATATATCCCTTTATAACCCTCAGGCAATTTCACGCCGAGGCAACGACCTTCTAAGGTGTAGATGAGGTTATCTCTCAGAACATCAACATCATAGTTCTCATCTAAATACTCATATCCGATATATGGAACGAAGGTGACGAGGCCAAGAGTCGGGTCATCGTTTTGATGGTATATGTGTTCTTCGATGCGCTCTATAGTCGTTGTGCCCCAGTCGTTTCCAACCGCCATGAGGTCACAGGTTGAGTTGTTATACAAGTCGTAGATAACACCACCATTGCCGTTGTCGTGAATCTCATTATTACCCCAGTCGTCTTCAGTACCCATATCGATATCATGGTAATAAATCGCAGTGATACCCCAAAGGTTGCCGGTAATCAAGTTGTTACGCAAAATCGCCTTGTTGTTGACGGTTGAGCCGTAAATCGAGATGCCGCTGCCGCCATTCATCGGGTTTTCCTCGTGATTATTGTCAATAAATTGATTTCCAATGATAACCGACGAGATTCTCTCTCCCTGCTGGTTATAGCCGTAACGGTTATCCTTCACGATATTGTCTTTCAGCAACACTTTTGTCTCTCCCATCCCCATCAGGTCAGCGATTGAGATACCGCCGACGTAATGCTGTGCCATGATGGTGTAAATCTCATTTCCAACGATGCGGATTGTGTCGTTTCCACCAGGTCCGAGGTTGATTTGTGGGGCATTGACCTCATCTGTGACATTAGTGTCGAACTCGCAATTCAGTATCTGCGGTGATGCCTGTCCATTGGCTGGCGAGCCGATGGCAGAGCCCTCATTCAGCATGAAATAGCAGTCCCTGATTGTTGGACTACAATTCAAAATATTGATAACCGAATTGCTGTAACCTCTTGTGAAATATACAAATTTCACGTCATCGAATGTCACGTCTGATTCGATAACCCTGATGCCTGCACCGTCTGAAAAATACATTTTCTTAATCAAGCAGTCGGTGGCGTTCTCAAAGTGCATGCTGAATTGATCCTGCTGTGTGCCATAGAGTTTCACTCGATCACCAGTATGGACGCAATTCATTGAGCCATTGATTGTTATGAGAACACCTGGTGCGTCGATGCGTATCACTGAGTTGTCAATAAGCAGCACATCGCCTGTTGAAATCGTCAAATCAGCATTGATGGTGAAAGTGGTGCCGTTGTTTGTTACCACTCCATTAGTCACATCCACGAGGTCAGGCATGGTGTAAGTGGCTCCCAAACCCGGGCTAACCCATTGAGCGTTAATCGCCGGAATAATTCCGGCGATTAAAAATAATGTTATTAATAATCTTTTCATAATAATACAATCAAATCGTCATTTCGAGCGAAGTCGAGAAATCCCCATCAAGTGTAGGAGATTTCTCCATTCCGCTCCGCTCCAGTCGAAATGACGGACCTACTTCTTAATTGCAGCAATACCTGGAAGTTCTTTACCTTCGATAGCTTCGAGCAATGCGCCACCGCCTGTTGACACGTATGACACCTGGTCGGCCAATCCGAACTTGTTGATGCAAGCCACTGAGTCGCCGCCACCGATGAGTGAGAAAGCGCCTGTCTTGGTAGCTTCGGCAATAGCCATAGCGATAGCTTTTGAACCT
>JAFYNO010000162.1 GCA_017549705.1 Bacteroidales bacterium
CACTCTGATGAAGAAGCTCATCAAGGCGGCTAAAGACACAGGCATCAGACAGGTGGCGATAGCAGGCGGAGTGTCAGCAAACACTGGACTTCAGGATGCCATGCGTACCGCCGGAAAGAAATATCATTGGGACGTTTTCATTCCGAAGTTTAAGTTCAGCACCGACAACGCCGCGATGATTGGCGTCGCCGGATACCTCAAATACCAACGCGGTGAATTTGGAAGCCAGGACATGACACCGTATGCCCGCACTGCTACGCGGTGATTTTTCAGGTCGCCTTCGGCTCAAAATCTTAATAAAATCTAATAAAAAATCTAACAAAATAGACTCAGAAAAGATTTGGAATAAAATTTTGAAAGATTTTTAAAAAGATTTTGTAAAATTTTGAGCCGTAAGGCGACCAAAATATATAAGAGATAAAAGATTAAAGATAAAAGACTTTTGGAAGAACTTTTTGAAAGATTTTTAAAAAGATTTTGAAGGATTTTGAGCCGTAAGGCGACCAAAAAAATAAAAAAATGAATTGGGAACAACTACTTTCAGCAAAGCGTGAGGCTCGAGCACAGAGCGTCGCCGACATCAGAAACGAGTTTCAGAGAGACTACGACCGCATAATCTTCTCTAACATCTTCCATCGTCTGCAAAATAAGACACAGGTCTTCCCTTTGCCTGGCGCTAAGCTCGTGCATAACCGTATGACGCACAGCCTCGAAGTGGCTAGCGTAGGACGGTCCATCGCGCGCAAAGTGTCGAAGTTCCTCATCGATAAATACGGTCCCGATTTCCATAATGTCATCTACGACATCGACACCATCGTCTCGACAGCATGTCTCGCCCACGACCTTGGCAACCCGCCTTTCGGTCATTCAGGCGAGGAGACCATGAGCAGCTATTTCAAGTTCGGCGAAGGCAAGTCGCTGCAGAGCCAAATCCCTGAAGACCAATGGTCTGACCTCATCTCGTTTGAAGGTAACGCCAACGCTTTCCGTCAGCTCACCCACCAGTTTGCCGGTCGTCGTGAAGGCGGTTTGTCGCTGACATACGCATCGCTGGCGACTTTGATAAAATACCCCTACCCTTCATTCGGCAAAGGCGACAGAAAGAAATACAACGTCTTCAACAGCGAAATCGAGCATTTCGAGAAGGTCATGGAAGGCTGCGGCATTCCGCGTCTCGACAGCGAAAAGCCTATCTATGCCCGTCATCCGTTGTCATATATGATGGAGGCCGCCGACGACATCTGCTACTTGATTCTCGACATGGAAGATGCCCACAAGCGAGGCATCATCCAGACTGTTGACATCGACAAGCATTTCACAGCGTTCTTCAGTGAAGACAGACCTGAAGAGGCGTGGTTCTTCGAGCGTCGCGCACATGTCTTCGAGACCGTCACCGACTCCAACGAGCGCATGGCATTTTTGCGTGCCACAGTCATAAACAAGTTGGTCGACTGCGTGTCGAAGGTGTTCATCGAAAACTACGACGCCATCATGGCTGGAACGTTCAAAAACAGCCTCATCTCGCATCTGCCGCAACACGAACAAGACGCACTCGAGGAATGCAGAAGCTTCTCAGTGCCACACATCTACAAGCATCCATCGGTGGTTAAGATTGAGGTTACCGGCTACAACATCATCGGCAGCCTGATGAACGAGTTCATGGACGCCATCCTGCACCCCGACAGCGGTTATCACAAACGCTTGATTTCCATCATCCCCGACCAGTTCAAGACAGAAAAAGACGACCCATATTCAAAGATACAGGTCGTCCTTGATTACATCTCAAATATGACTGATTTGTATGCGGTGCAGCTGTATAAAGACCTTAGAGGCATTGAGTGATATCTCTCGCAATCACCGCATCCATACCAATTTTTGAGGCGGCATCGTCGCCGGCTTTGCCATGCTTGTAAACACCAAGAAGTGCTGCTTCTTCTGGCGTATAGCGCTGTGCCAGAAGCGATAAGATGATGCCTGTAAGCACATCGCCACTGCCGGCTGTCGCCATGCCTGGGTTGCCAGTCGAGTTGAAGAAACAGGTGCCGTTAGGGAAAGTGATGGCGGTGTTGGCGCCTTTTAAAACTATGATGATGTTATGCTTAACCGACATCTCGCGTTGTAGCTCAAGACGTTGCATCGAGTTATCGGTTTTGCCAAACAAACGCTCAAACTCCTTCGGATGTGGTGTGATGATGGTGCGCTCAGGTAAAAACGACAGCCAAGTCTTGTTTTCCGCGATGATATTCAACGCGTCAGCATCGAGAACCATAGGCACTTTCGCTTCTTGGATGAGATGTTTCAAGGCTGTCTCTGTTCTTGAGTCTTTGCCAAGTCCAGGGCCAGCTCCGATGGCGGTATATGGCTCTAAATCAGGGAGTTTCGAGAAGCAGTCGTCAGATTTGTCGACGCTTATCATTGCCTCCGGCAGATATATCTGCAGCGGCAGCATCGCCGACTTCGGCAGATGTGTGGTCAGCAAGCCGACACCCGAGCGCATGCAAGATTCGGATGCCAATAAAGCTGCTCCTGTCTTGCCAGTGGAGCCGGCAATCAACAAAGCATGTCCATAAGTGCCTTTGTGCGAATGCTTTCCGCGCTTGTGTATCAACGGCTTGACGACATCTTCGGTGGTGTAGAAATTAGCAGTCTCCACCTTATCTATATAATCCGGATGGATCTTGATGTCAAGCACATGCCAGTCGCCAACATAAGGCTCGTTCTCAGGATATAAGAAGGCCATCTTCGGAAACTGCATCGACAAGGTGTAGTCAGCACGAATAATCGGGTTGTTCGGACTTCCAATAGCATCGCCATTTAAGCCAGAAGCGATATCTATAGCAATTCTAACTGCATGATTATCATTGATATGATTGACAAGCTCTGCTGCCACGCCATCCAATGGACGATTCAGTCCTGAGCCAAAAAGCGCATCGATAATAATGTCGTTATCATCGATTTTCGGGAAGTCGTCTTTTGAAAAAATGCCATACATCGGGACTTCCGGAATGGCCTTCAGTCGCTCGTAGTTCACCTCGCAGTCGTGGCTGAAATTCTCACTGACATGAAGGATAAACACTTGAGCGTAAATGTCCTGCGTGGCCAGCAGTCGTGCCAGCACCAGTCCATCGCCTCCGTTGTTGCCCATGCCGCAGAAGATCTTTATCGACACCTCTTTTGATTTAAGGTTGCGCATCAGCCAGAAATAGATCTGTGTCGCAGCGCGTTCCATCAAATCGACAGACGAAATTGGCTCATTTTCAATGGTATAGGCATCAGCCTCACGAGCAGCTTTAATATCCGGAATTTTCATAACGACATATTTTTTGCAAAAATAATAAAAAAAATTGTAATTTTGCAGTCCATTTCAAACAGAAATTTATGGGTCAAAATATCTCAAAACTTAGAAATATCGGTATCGCCGCGCACATTGACGCGGGAAAGACCACGGTGTCGGAACGCATATTGTTCTTCACAGGCGTGAACCGCAAACTCGGTGAGACGCACGACGGGCAGGCCACCATGGACTTCATGAAACAGGAACAGGAACGCGGTATCACCATCGCATCAGCAGCTATCACTGCACATTGGAACGACTATCAGATCAACTTGATTGATACTCCCGGTCACGTGGATTTCACTGTAGAAGTGGAGCGTTCGTTGCGTGTCATCGACGGTATGGTGGCGGTGTTCTGTGCTGTTGGTGGTGTCCAGCCACAGAGTGAGACAGTGTGGAACCAGGCCGACAAATACCGTGTGCCACGTATCGCTTTCGTCAACAAGATGGACCGAACCGGCGCCGATTTCAACGAGGTCGTCAACCAGATGAACAAATACCTCGGTGCCAATGCGGTGCCGCTGCATCTGCCGATAGGCGTTGAAAACACCTTCGAAGGCATGATTGACCTCGTCAACATGAACTCGGTGGTTTTCAAGGAGAAAGAACGTATCGTCGGTCCTATCCCGGAGAATATGATGGAACAGGCAAAGGCTGCACATCAGAACCTCATCGAGCACGTCGCCGACTTCGACGACGACATCGCAGAGCTTTATCTCGCAGAGGAAGAAGTTCCTGTCGACATGCTGAAAGCCGCCATCCGCAAGGCTACCATCAAACTCATGATGGTGCCAGTGTTGTGTGGCTCGGCATATAAAAACAAAGGTATCCAGCTGTTGCTCGACGCCATCGTCGACTACCTGCCGTCGCCTAAGGACCTCGGCGCCATCATCGCGCACGACCCATACGATGAGGAGAAGACCTGCCAACGCAACCCTGTTGAGAATGAGCCGTTTGCAGCATTGGCATTCAAGCTCATCAATGACCCTTACGTCGGTCAGCAGACGTTCATCCGTGTGTTCAGCGGCAAGCTCACCAACGGAATGAGCGTGTATAACACCAACAAAGGCAAGAGCGAGCGTATCGGCCGTATCTTCCGCATCAAGGCTAAGGAACGTGAGGAGATTCAGGAGGCATCAGCAGGCGAAATCGTGGCTCTAGTGGGAATGAAGATCACACGTACCGGCGACACCTTGTGCGACGAAAACGCCCCGTTGTTGCTCGAAAACATTCATATCCCGCCAGCGGTCATCGAGATGAAGGTAAACCTCGACGACAAGAAAAACCGTAACAAACTCGGCGAGGCGTTGGCCAAGCTTTGCAATGAAGACCCTTCATTCCGCGCACATTTCGACGAGGAGACCGAAGAGACCATCATAGCTGGCATGGGCGAGCTGCATCTCGAGATCATCGTCGACAGATTGAAAGATGAGTTCAAGGTGCCAGTAACCGTTGGCGCACCATCAGTGTCGTTCCGTGAGACTATCACTTCGCAGTTTGAGTGCAACTATAGATTTGTCAAGCAGACCGGCGGTAAAGGTCAGTTTGCGCACACCGTCATACGTTTCGAGCCTAACCCAGGCAAGGGCTTTGAGTTCGTCGACATCACCAAAGGCGGCGTGATTCCTAAGGAGTTCATCCCATCAGTTGAGAAAGGTCTGCAGGCCGCGATGAACAAAGGCCCATTCGCAGGTTATCCTGTGGTCGATGTGAAATGTGTGCTCGTGGATGGTAGCTCCCACCCTGTAGACTCAAGCGACATGGCGTTCCAGCTCTGCGCCCAGATGTGTTTCAAACAGGCATTCATAAAGGCAAATCCAGTGCTTCTGGAGCCTATGATGAAAGTCGAGGTCAACACTCCTGATGATTAGATCGGCAACGTCACAGGCGACCTCAACAAACGTCGCGGCCGTATCGAGGCGATGCGCCGTTTCCGTAAGGGCTCCCAGAAACTCGACGCCTTCGTGCCG
>JAFYNO010000163.1 GCA_017549705.1 Bacteroidales bacterium
GAAAGTTCTCATTGAACTGCCTCCGTTGCGTTGGCGCCTGCGGTCTTGCTCCAGTCGCTATGATTGGTGACAAGGTCTACGGCCGTTTGACACCAGACAAAGTCAAAGAAGTTTTGGCTGAGTACAAGGATTAATAAGACACCTTATTAATTAATATGATTGTGGGAATGGAATTATTCTGTTCCCACAATTTTTTTATAATCTTTCTAAAATCATCTTCACCATCCACTTTTCATAAATCTGCGTCACTGCAAAACATCTTTTCCCGGCATCTTTTACTGAAGAGCCGATCGAATAGGCCGTGGAGGAGTCAATGATTAAAAATCGATCGTGAAAAGTTTCAGTGTAATTCAAAGTTATCGTTGGATATTGAGCGTTGAATTTGTCAATGTCACTTTGAGCTATCTTGGCTTTCTTGCTTGTAAATAATTGAACATCAACATTATCTTTCTTTTTTGAAAGGACGTCCAAAGTTCCGACACCGGCATAATTATCAATCAAAATAATTTCTTTTTCAGCTTTTTGAACTAAAGAAACCATGAAGGTGAAGGCGTCGTAAATTTGGCCGTCGAAAAAAAGCTTTTGTCTGTCTTCGATTTTGTATTTGTCCATTATTGTTAAGATGTGCTCGATTTTCCTGTCGTTTTCCTGAAGATGTGCGTTTGTTTCGGATACTTCTTTGCGAAGATGGTCGAGCTCAATAAATAGTTTGGCGTTGCTTTGAATGAATCTTCGCATCGCGACAAAAGCGTCGATGATTTTTATGCTTTTCTGTACAGCAGCTTCGCTATTAAGCACCGATGCAAGCATTGAAACGCCTTGTTCAGTGAATGCATAAGGATTAGATGAAGAATGTTTCAGCGTTTTGAACCGGTCGCAATTTGCGACCAGTTTATCTGATTCATTATCAGATAGTTGAAACATAAACCTCTCAGGGAAACGCTCAATATTGCGCTTAACCTGTTCGTTCAAACGTTTCGTTTTCACTTCATAAATATCCGCTAAGTCTCTGTCAATCATTACTTGAACGCCACGTATTATGAAGATTCTGTCTTCAATTTCCTGATAAGAATTTAACTGGTTATTAACTAAGACCAAATCGTTGTTTAAATGTATTTTAGATTCCATAATTTTAGAATTTGTTTATCTCTGCAAAGATACAAAAAAAGTTTGAGATCACAAATTGTGATCTCAAACTTTTTTAATAAATCTCAACGAGATTAAAACCTCATCTCCAGATTCACTTTCACCTCAGGATGTAACGACCTTCCAACCGGGCAGGTGTCAGCAGCGCGTTTTAGCATCGCCTTTTGTGCGTCGGTGTATTCGTTTTTAGGGAAGGTGATGATGATGTCGATTTGTCCGATGCGCCGCGGGTCGGCTGCCATCGTTTTTGTTATTTCATAGGTGGCGCCGTCGATATTGAAGCCTTTGGTCTGCGCGGTGATTCCCATGATGGTCATCATGCAGCCTGCCAATGCGGCACAAGCCAAATCGGTGGGAGAGAACGCCTCACCCTTGCCGTGGTTATCGGTAGGAGCATCGGTGATGATGGTGTGTCCCGATTGCAAATGCGTCATCTCATTGCGCAAATTGCCTTTGTAAGTTCCTTTGATTGTTGCCATAGTTATTTTATTACGTTAACTTTTTCTGTATTAATTCTATTTTCTGTCTCGATGCGGACCATATAAATTCCTTCTCCAAAACCGCTCAAATCAATGGTCGTGTTGGCAGTGGCAGATGCTTCAAGAACCTTTTGGCCGAGCACGTTGAGCACGCTTATTGTCATCTCGCCGTTTCCTTCAATATTGAGGATTCCCTTGGTTGGGTTAGGGTAGATGCGGATGTTGCTTGTGATTACTTCATCAACAGCTGAAGTGCCGCAGTTGTTGTTGTATGTCATGAAGACGCCATCGCTGTGCTCGCCTGAAGTGTAAAGAACCTCGTCGTTAGCGTTCTTGATGATGAAATGGCACTCGTAGTCGGTGTCGTATTGCTCGCTTGTGTGATACCAGCCGTGGTTCCAGATAAAATTGAGGTTGCCTTTCAAAAGTGGCATCACCACTGTCTGGGCCGAGCCTTCTGTCATGGTGACAGAACCAATGCGCTGCCCGTCTTCGGTTGTCACGCTGATGCAGGCGCCTTTCCAGCCGTCGCCGCCATCGTCGGTAAGCTCGAAAGTGATATCGCATTTGTCGCCGACAAGGATATCAAAATAGCTTCTGTTATTGAAGCCTGCTTCATTTTCGACTATCACTGAATATTTGTATAGACCTGCTTCGAGGTTGTTGTCGACAAATTCCATTGCATCACCTTTGACGCCTTTGTTGTTGTAAATCACTTCTCCGTTGCGTGAAACATAAACGGTGATGTCGCCAAGAGGTTGACCGTTGAGGTTATGCTCTGGGTTGGTCCAGCTGATGGTTACGCTTGTCATATCTTCATTTTCAACCACTTCGAAGTCGGTGATGTTCTCAGGACGATTGTTGTACTCTAGTGAGTTAGGAATGATATGTCCCGTGAAGCCATTCATTTGGTTGAAAGCGTATTTTGTGGTGTTGAGCGCTCCGATAGGGCACCAAGCGTCGTCTTTGCCGCTCCATCCCCAGTTGAAATGGAAGTAGTCGTTTTCATCATAGCCATCGCACACGAAGGCGTGACCTCCGGCACCGCTGTCGTCCTGGCCGCTGTAGTATAAAGGTAGACCTTCGTCGAGACCGCCATCTTTCAGCATTTGAATCCATTCCTCATTGGAGTAGCCAGGACCCCACCAGCCACCGCCATAGTTGGTGATATGGTCGTCGCAAGAATATCCGAAATAGTTGCGTAACGCTGGAGGCACGTCGCCAGAAAAGGCACCGCTGCCATCGGGACCGTATATCATTTCCACAGCAATGCCGCAGTGATGCAGGAGTTGTGCAATATAAAAATAATCATCTTCGGTGCTCAACGAGTCGAGGTCGTTAGGCATCAACTCGAAATGATACTCAGTCTCGCCAAAGTTGGCAGTCTGTTGCGGATAATCATTTGGATAATAAGTATAAGAGCCTGTGCCTTGTGCCGGCCAGTTCCAGAATTTCATCACCTGACCCATGGCTGTGGCGACGCATCCGGCATAGACATGACCAACATTGCCATCAGGATCTTCAGGACACTGGCTGTTGTATGGGAAGTTCTGGTGCCAGGTTGACTGAAGAAGCGGACCGACGACAGCGCGGTTGCCTCTGCCTTGATTGATAACGCCGTTTTTCGAAACAGAATTCCATTCAGCAACGATATCTGCTGTGGCTTCAATGTTGTGCTCTCTAACATATTGAATCTCTTCACAAAAACCGTTGAGCGTAAAGTTGAAACCATCCGAAAGATTGTTAACATCGAAACTTCCTGTGGTGGAATATGCCAAGATAGGCTTTACACGGTCGTCGCCGGCAATGATGACGAAACCATTGTTGCCAGGAACGTTAAACACATAATAATCAACGGCATCACGTGTCGCTGAGGTATAAGCAAGGTTAAGCTGGATGTTGCTCTTGAGTGCTTTGGCTCTCAAAAAACTGTTTCCAATCTGTTGGGCGCGCTGAGCGTCGACAGGTCCTGCAAACAATTGACCCATAGAAAAGGCCAAAATAGCAATGAATACTAGAGTTTTTTTCATTTTATTTGAATTAAGTTAATTATGGTTAAGGCTGCAAAGATATAAAAAAAACTTGAAGCCACAACTGTGGCTTCAAGTTTTTCTAAATAATGCTTGTTGTTATCTTCTGATGTTAACTTTTTCTGTCATTGTACCATTCGCTGTCTCAATTCTAACCATATAGATTCCTGATCCGAAACCGCTTAAATCAATGGTTGCATTGTTGATAGCATCGCTGACAAGGATCGTCTGACCGAGCATATTCATCACGCTGATGGTCATCTCGCCGTTGCCCTCAATGTTGAAGATTCCGTTAGTTGGGTTAGGGTAGAGGCGGATGTTGCTTGTGATGACTTCTTCGACAGCGTATTCGCAATTGTTATCGTATGTCAGGAATACGCCGTCGCTATGCTCGCCTGAAGTATAGAGAACCTCGTCATTGCTGTTTTTGATTACGAAAGCGCATTCTGCATCGGTGTCGTAATCAGTGCCATAGAACCAGCCATGGTTCCAAATGAAGTTGAGGTTTTGGCTCAACAACGGCATTACAACAGTCTGTGCCGAACCTTCTTCCATCGTCACTTTGGCGATGCGCTGTCCTTTTTCGTCTGTCACGCTGATGCATGCGCCTTTCCAGCCGTCGCCGCCATCGTCAGTGAGTTCGAAAGTGATATCGCATTTGTCGCCGACCAGGATATAAGCGTAAGCCTTGCGGTTGAAACCGTATTCGTTTTCAGCAATAATTGAATATTGGTAAAGTCCTTCTTCGAGATTTTCATCGACGAAATCCATTCTCTGGCCTTTGCCTACTACTTGTGTGTGGTAAACCTCTTGGCTGTTGCGATATACATAGATGTCAAGTGGCGATGATAAAGGCTCACCGTTGAGGTTGTTTACAGGGGCGGTCCAGTTGATTGTCACGCTTGTCATGTCTCCATTTTCAACGACTTCAAAGTCGGTGATATTTTCCGGACGTTGATAGTAATCGTTGTCCTGGGGCTGAATATGTCCGATGAAACTGTTCGAGTCGTTGAAGGCGTATTTTGTGGTGTTGAGTGCACCGATAGGGCACCAAGCGTCGTCTTTGCCACTCCATCCCCAGTTGAAGTGGAAGTAGTCGTTCTCGTCGTAGCCGTCGCACACGAAGGCGTGACCGCCTGCGCCGTTGTCGTCGGAACCGCTGTAGTATAAAGGCATTCCTTCGTCAAGACCGCCGTCTTTCAGCATTTGAGCCCACTGCTCGTTGGTGTAGAAATTAAAGCCCCAGAAGCTAAGGGTCTCCATATCGTCACAGGTATATTTGAAATAGTAGTTTAATGCGGTTATCACATCTTGTGAGTAGGCGCCGCTGCCATGACCGCTATACTGCATATCGACTGAGATTCCGCAATGGTGCAGGAACTGTGCGATGTAATAATAATCTTCTTCGGTGCTCAACGAGTCGAGGTCATTAGGCATGAGCTCAAAATGGTATTCTGTCTCGCCGAAGTTGGCCGTCTGCTGAGCATAGCCGCTTGGATTATAGGTGTGTGTGCCCGTTCCTTGTGCTGGCCAGTTCCAGAATTTCATCACCTGTCCCATTGCTGTGGCGACGCAGCCTGCATAAACACGGCCACCGCTACCTTCCTCGTCTTCAGGGCACTGGCTGTTGTAAGGCCAGTTCTGGTTCCAGATGGTTTGGCAGAGTGGGCCAACAACTTCGCGGCTCTTTTTCTCCTTATTGATATAGCCAGTCGCGGCAACCGATTGCCACTCGGCTGTAATGTCGTCGGTAGCTGCTATGTTTTGTTCTCTAATGTATTGAATCTCATGGCTGAAGGTGGTTAGTGTGAATTCAAAACCATCGGCGATGTCGCTCGGATTGAAACATCCGCTTGTTGAATAAGCAAGAATCGGTTTCACGCGGTCGTCGCCCGCCACTATGACGAATCCGTTGTTGTCGTTGACGTTAAACACGTAATAATCAACGGCTTCGCGGGTCGCTGAGGTGTAAACCATATTCAGCTGAACGTTAGTTTTCTGACCGATTTTACAGTTCATGAAGCTCTGTCCGATCTGCAGAGCACGCTGCTGGTCAACGGGATTTGCAAAGATATTGCCCATAGTAAAGGCAAAAATGGCAATGAGTAATAGTGTTTTCTTCATTTTATCAGAATTATGTTGATTTTTATTTAAAACGTGCAAAGTTAACATTTTTTTATTACGGACATATTAATAAGTGAAAATATCTTTTCTTATATGTGTCAATATGCTGCTACATTCCTCGGCGTTGTCGTAATAGAAAACCCATAGGGTTTGGTTGCTGTCGTCGACGGCGGTGACATAGCCGTCTTGTCTGTGTTTGCTGGCGTTTCGCGTGACAGAGGCGTCGACTTCTACTATGCTGTCTTTGTATGTCAGGCCGCCGTTGCTGAGTTTGTTGGCGACAGCATGAAGGATGCGTCGCATGGCTGTAGTGTCGCGAAATTCCATACCGAAGTCAATGCCATCGCTGAGATCGACGTCCTCGTTGATTTCTAATGTGGCTCTTTGCACATCGCCATCGGTGTCAAGAAGTGAGTTCATGGCCTCGTTGAGCTGTGACACTATCGCATGTGCAAAGAATTCAATCTCCTCATTGTCAAGATACTCCTTCTCAAAAACATTCTCGTCGACAGTCAGGGAGGTGTTCCATTCCATGCCCATCTCGATAGCATAGTTGTTGTCGTGTTGCGTGACGTTGAACTCGTCTTGGAGCCAGTTCCAGTTCTCGTCGTCTTCAGCCTTAATCATCACCGCGTTGATGGCGTGTTGCCCGACCATGAAATCGCAGAGGTAAGCCACCGTCAGGTTGTTGTTGTCTGCGTACTGGCAATAGAGCTCGAGCGCTGCATTCGACCGATCGTCAGCGGTTTCGCGCAGACACGAGCTGAACAGTGTCGCGATGATTATCAATATGATTAATAGTTTTTGCATCTGTTATTGTTTTATTATGTTATTTGCCGAGATGATGACATCTTGGGCTGAGCATCCTGAGTTGCAAAGGAATTTGATTGTCTGCCCGCCGATGCTAACCTCTTGTGCTACAGGGATTTTTGTCTTGGCATTTTGTGAATTCCATTCGAAGAACAATATACCGATGATTAAACTGGCCGCGGCAGCGTAGGGTATCCAGTTCAGTTTGCGATGTGGACGAAATTGTGCGCGACGTGCCATCGCCATTATCGTCTCATTGCTCGGGGCGCTGCTTTCGGCGTCATGCAAGGCGTTTTGACGTCTCTGCCATTGTTTGTCGAAATCGTTGTTCATATTATCGTTTTTCATTGTCGTACATTTCTTTTAATTGTTTCTTAATTCTTGATATGCGCATTGCCACTGCACCTTCTGTCATATTTGCCATCGTCGCGATTTCCTGATAGGTGAAACCGTCGAGATGAGCTCTGATTATCATGCTGTTCTCCTCTGACAGTGTGTCGATGAGCTGCAGTAGCTGCTGATAGTTCTCATCATGTGCTTCGTTTGGCATCGCATTCACTTTCTCCTGACTGTCAATGCGTTCCAAGATCGGGCTGCGGTCGTCTTTGCGTCTGAGCATCAGCATGGTGTTGGTGGCGACGCGATAAATCCAGGTCTTTTCAGAACTTCTGCCTTCAAAGGTGCCGAAATATCTCCAAAGGTTATAAATCACCTCCTGCATGCAGTCTTCAATTCTCCAGGCGCGACCTAGACTATAATCAGAGCAGACATGCCAAATCAAAGCCTTGTTACGCAACAGCATCGCATTAAAGGTAGCTTCTGTATCCTCATGAGAAACACTCTTCTTTCTGATAAAATCAATTATCGGCATGTCCGAAATTTTATTGTTAGGTGCAAAATTACACATTATTATAACTTTCATGTTATGATTTTTTTTATATTTGCACCTAATAGGAAAAAATACTATGAAAAGATACTTGATAACTCTGGCAGTTGTTTGTTTCGCGCTCATCGCGAGAAGCGGCAATGTCTTTATTTTTGAGCAGTTCGATAATTCATATCTGCCTACAGGATGGTCGGTCAATGGCACTCAAACCGATTATTGGCAATTGACTGAGACGAATCGTGCAGGTGGCTCGCCATATGAAGTCGAGTTTTATTGCAATGTCAATGGCACATGGAGATTGATAACTAATGCTGTAGACCTCACCGGCGTGGAAAGCGTGGATTTCTCGTTTAAGCATTATTATGACATAGCGATGGGCGCCGGTCTGACAGTTGGAATCGCCACAAAATCAGGCAATACATGGCATAGCGGTTGGTCTCAGACTTACACCTCTGGCGGACAATATCAGGTGAATGCGACGATTGCAACGGAAGATATGGGCAAACCTAATGTGAGGTTCTGTATCTATTTCACCAACTCTAATGATATGAATTTCAGCTATATATATGTAGACGACATCTCGGCTTTTATAGAGCAAGATCTTGATTTGGATTTACAGGAAATAAATGTGGATGAGGTGCAAGCGAATAGGATATTTGATGTCGGCATGCGCTTGTTTAACACAGGTAACAATGACGTCACTTCAGTGGAGTGCTCTTATCAATTCGATGATAATCAAGTTGTTACTCAGACGTTCAACGAGAGTATCCCTAGCGGGACGTTTAAAAATCTGACCTTCGATGTGCCGGCAAATATCATTCCTGACGATTATAATCTGACTATTAATATTAATAAGGTGAATGGTGTTGTCGACGATGATATCTCAAATAATTCTATGACGAAGAAGGTGTCTGTTGCATGTGTCCCGGCGTCTAGAACGCCTTTGTTTGAGCATTTTTCTGCATCGTCATGTGGCACTTGCCCGGTGTTAAGCGAGGCGATGGACGCTTTCTGCAACAACAATCCGGGGATGTTCACTTACGTGAAATATATGATGAACTGGCCATCACCTGGTGACCCGTATTATACCCAGGAAGGTAACACCAGAAAGACGTATTATGGTGTAAATCAGATACCTTGGCTGTTTATTGATAGCTACGACTGTGGCGTCAATGCTCCGTCACAAGCACTATTTAATGAACATCTTAACGAATCGGCGACCATGGAAATCGGCGGCTCGTTTTATGCCGAAGGCAGCATGATTCACGTCAACGCTGAGATTATGCCATTTGCCAGCTTGGATGACGTGAGAGTGTATGTGTCAGTAAATGAGAAGGTTACACATAACAACGCGACGACAAACGGCGAGACGGCGTTCCATCATGTGATGATGAAGATGCTGCCTGGTGGAAATGGTACGACAATGTCACTGAAAGCCGGCCATCTGGAACGCCTGACGTTCGATTACGATATGTCGAGCACTCATGTGGAGGAGATGAACGACCTTGAGGTGGCCGTGTGGATCCAGCGTCATTCAACAAAAAGAGTTTACAACAGCAGGTTCCTGTTTGAGACAGAAAATCATCCGTATCGTCCAGAGAATCTGACGGTTGAGAAGACAGGCAACACCCTGCAAGCTAGCTGGGAAGCGCCTTCACAGGTCAGCCCGACTGGCTATAACATCTGGCTTAATGAAGATTTGATTGCGGAGAATTTCAATGGCACAAACTATAATTTCAACGGCGCCGATGGAGATTATTACTGCGTACAAGTGCAGGCGGTGTATCCGAATAACATGGTATCGGTGAAAGCCGTAGCAACCACCAACGAACATTGGACAATAGACGAGGTGGATGGTGAGATGTTGTCGGTTTACCCTAATCCTACTGACGATGTGCTTTATGTAGTAACGTCTTCCGAAACGTCTCAAATATCATTGATGACAATTCATGGAAAATTGATCAAAACTTGTGTCTTGAATAATAATCAGATATACGTGGGCGATTTGCCTAATGGCGTGTATCTCGTTGAAATAAAAGAGAATAACGGCGCTCGCAAGATTGCGCGAGTCATCATAAATCATATATAAAGGTTATGAAAAAGGTATTTATTGCAACTTTTGCTATTTTACTATGTTTTACCAGCGTTTCAGCCAATCCTCATGACGGTAAAATCAAAATAAACATAGTTTTGAAGGCTCAGTCTAATGCGATGGAACTGAGTCGTATGGCAAGTGCTTTCCCCACCAAAGTCGAGCGCCGTTTATTTGTTGTGAACACTCTGCAACGTCGGGCGAAAGAGTCACAAACCGAGCTGATGAGCTATCTTGAGAGATTAGAGAGCCATGACTTGGTTGAAGAAATCAGGCCTCTATGGATTGTCAATTCAGTGAGTTGTTATGCCGAAGAATCTGTGATGGATGCTATAGCGCAACGTGATGATGTAATGACTGTATATCAATGCGTTGAATTTAGCTGTCTCGACGACGATGCTGCTATTCCTGTTGTGCGTGGCGACGGTCGTGAGGTAGCAGAAAACATCGTGAAAGTCAATGCTGATAAGGTGTGGGAGCTCGGCTATACTGGTGAAGACGTGCTCATCGCGGTCATCGACA
>JAFYNO010000021.1 GCA_017549705.1 Bacteroidales bacterium
AATGGAAGTGTAGCCCGGCCTTAACTCCATTAATGCCATTAACGCCGTTAAGGCCCTTAATGGCGGGCTGCATTGTTTACGGAATAAACAAACATGAATCCCCGTAACTGAGGAATCTGAAATCATTCTCCAAGGCGAACTTGTACGCCTCTTTCCATTTGTTACCGATCAACGCTGAAACTAGCAGCAGCAGCGTGCTCTTCGGTTGATGGAAGTTGGTGATGAGCGCCTTTGTCATCATGATAGGGCAGGAGGGCGCAATCATCAAGGCTGTGGTGGCATGCAAGGCATCAAGATGATGCATCTCCAAGTATTTCAAAATTGCTTCTAGGCTTTCCTTGGCTGAAGGCAGTTTTTCCCTGTCCTGATATGGAAACCATTGGTTTACATGAAGATTACGTTCCTCAAAACCTTGTTCCAACAGCATCACTCCAATCCAATACACCGACTCTATGGTGCGCATGCTGGTGGTTCCGACAGGGATGATAGTTCTGCCTATGTTATCATGCAGATGCTCAATACATTGCTTCTTCACGATGATCGATTCGGAGTGCATCTCATGTTCTCCAATAGTATCGGTAGCAACCGGACGGAACGTGCCGGCGCCGACGTGCAATGTAACCTCTTCTATAGTGTGTCCCTGCTCTTTCAGTTTGGCTATCAGCGGTTTGGTGAGATGTAACGACGCAGTCGGCGCCGCAACTGAACCCTCATATTTTGCAAACACGGTCTGATAGCGATCTCTATCGCTCGGCTCCGCCTCGCGATGCAGATACGGTGGCAATGGTATTTCGCCCGCATGCTCGAGCACCTCGGCGAAGCTTATCTCGGCAGGCTCCCATGAGAAACGAGCCACAGAATACGCATCGGTTTTTTCTATGCGTTCGGCTTTCAAAATCACGTCTTTGCCTTTGATATTCAACGGTATGATGAGGAATCCGTCTTTCCAGCGGCGTGAATTTCCCACCAAACAGTGCCATTCAACCGGCGATCCTGCTGAGAATGCCAACTGATAATCTCCATTGCCGGTAATCGGTTCAAGACAGAAAACTTCTATCGCAGCACCCGACTCCTTCACGAATTGTAATCTCGCGCGAACCACCTTGGTCTCGTTGAAAACCAATACTGAATTCTCGGGAAGATAATCGCCGATATTTCTGAAATGGTCTTGACCTATTACGTTGTTTTTCAAAACCAACAACTTCGACGCATCTCTCTCCGCAAGCGGATATTTTGCAATCCTCTCATCTGGCAACGGGTAGTCGTATTCCGCAATATTTATATTTTGAACGTTGGAAATCATTTTAAAAAGAAATGTTTCTGTCGGGATATCTCAGTTTTGTAACAACTCTCTTTGTGTATTCCGGGAAGTCGCTGCGCATAATCCAGTCGTAGTATTGTGGCTCTTTCTTGAACACATCTTCCACGCGTTCGTCCTTGTGCTTGCCGAACTTGAAGACGGCCTTGCCTTGCTCGTCGTACACAATCTGTCCCATCAAATCGGCATTCTGATGATGCGATGAAAAATGTGCCAACTCGCTCATGTCGTTGACGACTGGCTTTGAGATATTGCCTTTGAAATCAGTATATTCAGCGTCTTTATATCTGTCGAGCATCGCCATAAGCACCTCGTAGGTGGCGAAGGTGTCGGCGTTGGCTGAGTGGGCGTTGTCGAGCTCTTTATTCATAAAGAATCGGTAGGCGCCTTTCAGGGTACGTGGCTCCATCTTCATGAAGATATTCATCACGTCGATGAGCTGACGGTCTTTGAGGTCGAAGTTGACGCCTGCGCGGATGAACTCCTCGACGAGCATCGGGAGGTCGAACTTCAAAATGTTATATCCGGCAAGGTCGCAGTTCCCAAAAAACTTCGAAATCTCCGGCGCGGCCTGTCTAAACGTCTTCTCATGCGCCACGTCGGCATCGCTGATGCCGTGGATGGCTGTCGTCTCCGGCGGTATCGGTATACCCGGATTGATACGCCATGTGCGCTGCTCTTCATCACCATTCACATTGATTCTCAACACACTGACCTCTACGATACGGTCATGAGTGATGTTTAACCCCGTCGTCTCCAAATCAAAAAACGCTATCGGTCGCTTTAAATTTAACTTCATTTTTCTAAAATTTAGATGGCAAAATTACATATTTTTTTTATTTTTGTACCGTAAAAAATCGACACGAAATGAAAAAACTTTTCTTGACAGTTTTAATGTCAGTACTGGTCATATCGACCTTCGCGCAACAGCCTCTCTGGATGCGCTACAACAGAATTTCTCCGAATGGAGATAAGATCGCTTTTACATATAAAGGTGATGTCTATGTCGTTGATGCTCATGGTGGTGAGGCTCGTCAGCTGACCACTTCATCGGCTTATGATTACAACCCGATATGGTCGAATGACGGCGCAAAGATCGCTTTTGCCACCGATCGTAATGGTAACTTCGACATCTATGTCATGCCTGCTGAAGGAGGCGTGGCACAACGTGTAACGACAAATTCTGTTAGCGAGACGCCGCTTTCGTTCTCGCCTGACGATAAGGAGATTTATTACTCGGCTTATATCCAGAAAGATGCTGCCGACGCTCAGTTCTCAGCAGGCTGGATGACAGAATTATATAAGGTGCCGGTAGAGGGTGGTCGCCCGCAACAGGTGACAGCCGCCACAGTGTGCTCGGTGTCGTTCGACACTGACGGCGAATCGTTCCTCTATTACGACCGCAAAGGCAGCGAGAACATATGGCGTAAACATCAGATTTCATCAGTGGCTCGCGACATCGTATATTATGACGCAAAGAAAAAATCCCATAAGATATTGACATTAAATATTGGTGAAGACCGTGATCCAGTCTTCATGCCCGATCATAAGTCGTTCGTTTACCTCAGCGAGCCCGCTGGACGTAACAGCCAAAACGTCTATATGATGCAGTGGCCGGCCAAGTTCGAGCCAGTGAAAATCTCTAATTTCGAGACATATCCTGTGCGTTTTCTGAGCGTCGCCAACGATGGCACTTTGTGCTATGGCTATCAAGGTGAGATTTACACCCAGAAGATAGGAGAAGAGCCTCAAAAGGTTGATATACAAATTGTTAACGACCAGGCCAACGTGCCGGAACGCGGTAAGTTCGGCGGCGCCTCTGACCTCACCATAACACCTGATGGCAACCTCATCGCCTTCGTGTCACGCGGCGAGGTGTTCGTCACTTCCGACGAATATCAGACCACAAAACAGATCACGCACACTCCTGAGGCTGAGGCGGATCCATCGTTCTCACCTGACGGCAAGATGCTCGTCTATACATCCGAACGCAACGGCTACTACAACCTATATCTTGCCAAGATGACACGTAAGGAAGACCTTAACTTTGCTTATGCCACCTTGATTGAGGAAGAGTCATTGTTTGGTGACGATGGCATCGAACGCACGTCACCGCAGTTCTCGCCCGACGGCAAGGAGATAGCTTTCATCGAAGACCGTCAATTCTTGAAAGTCATCAACCTGGATTCAAAGAAGGTGCGCCAAATAACTGACGGCACCCAACATTATGATACTGATGCCTATCCGTTCGATTACAAATGGTCGCCAGATGGCAAATGGTTCGCTATCACACTCATCACCAACAGACGTGCTCCATATTCCGACGTCGGAATAGTCTCAGCTGACGGCGACATGAAGATTCATAACATCACCAACGATGGTTACATCACCGGCAGTCCAAACTGGGCTTTGGATGGCAACGCAATCGTTTTCGGATCAAACCGTTACGGAATGCGCTCGCACGCCTCATGGGGCAGCCAAAACGACGCCTTCATATGCTTTATGAACCAGGATGCACTCGATAAATTCAAACTTTCAAAGGAAGAATACGAGATTCAGAAGAAGGAAAATGAGGCGAATAGTAAGGATAAGAAAGATAAGAAAGATGATAAGAAGGATAAGAAAGAGGAAGTCAAACCGATTGATATTGAACTCGATAGACTCGACGAGCGTGTGATGCGCCTTACGCCGATGTCATCGAGACTTTCAGGTGCTGTTTTGTCGAAAGATGGTGACAAATTGTATTTCTTGAGTGCTTTCGAGAAGGGCTTCGATCTCTGGGAACTCGACGTACGTGATAAATCGACGAAGGTTTTGAAGAAACTCGACGCGGGCGGCGCTCAGCTTGTCCTTAACAAAAAAGGCGACAATATCTACGTGCTCTCTGGTGGCAATCTTCAGAAAATCGACACCAAAGGTGGCAAATCTACACCTATTAAATATGATGCTACTATGTTGCTCGACCATGCCGCAGAACGTGAATATATGTATAACCACGTCTTCCTGCAGGAGAGCAAACGCCTCTTCCGTAGCGACCATAACGGCGCTGATTTTGAACAGATCAAGAAAGATTTCTACCCATTCCTAACCCATATCAATAATAACTATGACTTCGCTGATTTGCTGAGTGAGGTGCTGGGTGAGCTTAACGTCTCGCATTCCGGCTCGGGCTATCGTCCGGCTTCCAACGGCGACGCTACTGCCCAACTGGGACTGCTCTTCGATTGGAACTACGACAAGGACGGACTGCGCATCGAAGAGGTGCTTGAATATGGTCCATTCGACAAAAAATCATCGAAAGTGAAAGCAGGCGATATCATCGAAAAGATTGACGGCGTTGAGATTACCAAAGATATGGATTACTTCCCGCTGCTGAACAAGAAATCAGGCAAAAAGGTGCTTGTCTCGGTTTACAGCCCGAAGTCGAAGAAACATTGGGATGAGGTGGTGAAACCTATCTCACGCGGCGCTCAGAACGACTTGCTCTACAAACGTTGGATAAAACGCAACGCTCATCTCGTCGATAGCTTATCTAATGGTCGCCTCGGCTATGTCCACATCAAGAGCATGGGCGACGCCAGCTACCGCGATGTCTATGCCGACATCTTGGGTAAATACAACCTTCGTGATGGCATCGTCATCGACACCCGTTTCAACGGCGGCGGACGTCTGCATGAAGATATCGAGATATTGTTCTCCGGCGAGCAATATCTGGAACAAATCATCAGAGATACTGTGGTGGAATGCGTGATGCCGTCGCGTCGTTATGTGAAGCCTTCGATCATGGTTATCGGCGAGGCTAACTATAGCAACGCGCACGGAACACCATGGGTTTACAAGCACAGAAATATCGGCAAGCTCGTCGGAATGCCAGTGCCTGGCACCATGAGCAGCGTCACGTGGGAGACCTTGCAGGATAACACTCTGTATTTCGGACTGCCGGTAGTAGGCTATCGTACCGAGGATGGCAGCTTCTTGGAAAACAGCCAGCTGGAGCCTGATATCAAAGTCAAAAATACTCCAGAGAAACTCGCTCAAGGCATTGACGAACAACTCGAAGCCGCAGTGCAAGAACTGCTGAAAGAGCTGAAATAAAAAAGAACTACAAAAAAAGACGTCATCAATTGATGACGTCTTTTTTTTATTTATGATAAAACTTCTAGAAGAAGAAATCAAATTGAGGAAGAGTGCCTTTGTAGTGTAAGTTGTTTTCACCGCTCTGGATGTCAACAATATACATATCACCTTCTTTAGCGATATTGACTGTGCCTGTTGTTGTTAAGTTGTCGATAAGCACTGAAGCGTCAATGTCGTCAATCTCATTAAGATTGAGATATAACAAAGGCTGATTGTTGTTAACAGTAATCTGGCCTTCCGGAATATTGCCCTGCCATGAGGTAAATGAGATAAGACCAAACATCTCACCGGCTTCGCTAAAGAATACGAGGAATTCAGAGTTGAAGACTGCATAGCTGATATGTGTCAAACCAGCTGTTACAACTGGAGAATCGTTGAGGACTGATTCCTGCTCGACCGTTGCAAGTCTGAAGTCTTGTGTTGTGCCTTCGAAGTCAACAGATGAAGTCTCTGTTGTGTTGTCTTTGTAGTTGATAACCTCGATGCCATCTGTTGTGATGATGTATTTGCCCTCCACTATTTCGATTGTCATAGTGCCGGCTGTAGCCATATAAGCATCTTCATTATCCTCATAATCTTCGATGTTGAATTCAATAATGTTTTCAACATCGACTGCGCCGACGAAGTATTTTGGATATACGTTTTCATCAGCTGAAAACTCGTATGTGCCTGTCTCAATGTCACCATTGAAAATAATAGTGACACCTTGACCTTCAGCGCCATCGCCAATTAAACTACCTTCTGATAAGATGATGGTGTTGTAGACATCGCTTCCCTGATACTGAATGTTCAGAATAGAAATGGCGTTGTCAACATGATAGGATTCTTCTCCTAATGTAAATGTTTGTGTGTGGTCTGTGCTTTCGTTGTTTTGGTTGCTGTCGCAACTTGTGAAGCATGTTGCAAGTCCTGCAATAAGCATCAATGATAAGAATAGTTTCTTCATATTATAAAAATTTGAATTAATTCTAACTTTATAAAAATCACGCAAATATAAATAAAATTATTGAGATGGTGTACAAAAAATTAAAAAAAATCAAATATTTAGCTTCAATTGTATGGCTTGGACCTGTTTTTTGAGGTCGTTGATGGTGTCGATGAGATCCTGCTCGCGCGGCTGGTTCATGTTTTCTGGCATCTCCGAGCTGATGTAATGCACGAATTTCCACACCTCTTTTATCTCGTTGAGCGGAATCTCGAAAGGGTCGTATATCGGGTTCAGCGAGTGAAGCCTTAAAAATCCTTCAGTAATATGATTTTCAACAATTTTGAACACTATTCCGTCGTCGATGGTGAGGATGATATACGCCTGCTTGTCATGTATGTTATGCCAGTCGAGGACGTATTCGCCGGTGACGTACGACTTGTCGGGAATCGGCAGCATCGAGTCGCCGCTGATTTGGAAGGTGCGGTATTTTCTCTCTTTTGACAAGAATGGCAGCTGGAATGTCGGAAGTATTTTAATGTACTCTGGGTCGGCGTAACCCGTTGTATATCCGGCTTTTGCTCGTTCGCTTACAAGCTCGATATTTTCATTGTTGCTGCTGTCGACGGTGGTGGCTAGCACCCTTATTTTGCTGCCTTTCAGATGCACGTCGTAGCCACGCTCGAGCTGGCTGAGCTGAAACTCGCCGATCTGCGTCAGATCCACCTTTATTAATGTGTCGATGGCTACGTTGAAATATTTCGACAATGCGATGAGCGCCTCGATGTTGGGCTCCGACACCTCGTTTTCGTATCCGCTGAGCGTTGAACGCTTCATGTTGAGCGCCGTGGCGACGTCATCCTGCGTCTTTGAGCGCCTCTTGCGCAAAAATTTTATATTGGTACTGAATAACATAGCAAATTTTTTAAAATTTTTCTTGACACGTATTAAAATAATGACTAATTTTTCGTCGCAAAATTTGATTAAAAACATGGCAAAAGTACAAAGAATTTTTAATATGGTAACAAAAAATGTAAAAAATAATTAAAAAATCGTCATTTCGACTGAAGCGGAGCGGAACGGAGAAATCTCCAACAAAATGCAACTATTTTGTTCGAAGGAGATTCCTCGACTCCCTACGGTCGCTCGGAATGACGGGGGCATTATGGAAAGAACAGTATTACATCTTGATCTCGACACTTTTTTCGTGTCGGTGGAGCGCCTGATTAACCCGGCGTTGGAGCGTCGTCCTGTGATAGTTGGCGGTATGGGTGACCGCGGCGTCGTCTCCACATGCAGCTACGAGGCGCGACGTTTCGGCGTGCACTCGGCGCAACCTATGAGGCTGGCAAAACAGCTGTGCCCGCAGGCGGTGTTCATCGGCGGCGACATGGAGCTCTACAGCCGCTACTCGCGCCTCGTGACGGAGATAATAGCCGACAAAGCCCCTGTTTACGAGAAGACGAGCATCGATGAGCATTACATCGACATCACAGGAATGGATCGTTTTTTCGGATGTTACAAGTGGGCGCATGAACTGCGCGAGGCCATCATGAAAGAGTCGGGACTGCCTATATCGTTCGGGCTCTCCGAGAACAAGACAATCTCGAAAATCGCCACCGATGAGGCAAAACCAAATGGTGAGCTGCAGGTGCCACATCAAGAGATACATTCTTTCCTCGACCCGTTGTCGATAGGCAAGATCCCGATGGTTGGGGCGAAGACGTTCCAGCTGCTGCGCTCGATGGGAATATCAACTATCGGCGACTTCCGACAAATACCTGATGTCGTTGTCAGTCAGGCACTTGGAAAGAATGGAATCGAGATTTGGAAGAAAGCTAACGGCATCGACACCACGCCCGTGCAGCCTTACGAAGAGCAGAAGTCGCTGAGCAAAGAACATACCTTCGAGACAGATACCATCGACATCGTGCTGCTGAAGAGCGTGCTGGCGCGGATGGTGGAACGGCTGGCGTTCGAGCTACGCTCGCAGACCAAGCTGACAGGCTGTGTTACAGTGAAGATACGCTACTCCGACTTCGACACGCATACCATGCAAAAGCAGATACAGTATACATCGTTCGACCATATATTATTAAAAACAGTGTACGATATCTTCGACAAACTCTACGACCGCCGAATGCTCATCAGATTGATAGGAGTGCGCTTCAGCAGCCTCGTCGGAGGCACCCAACAACTCGACATCTTCGACGACACTGCTGAAATGACTAACCTTTACGGCGCTTTAGACAAGATAAGGAAACGATTTGGAAAAAATGCAATATTTAAAGCCATTAGCTGCTAGCCATTAGCCATTAGAAAAGGATGGCGCTAATGGCTAATACCTAATGGCTAATGGCTAATACCTAATGGCTAATGGCTAATACCTAATGGCTAATACCTAAAATGTATTTGAATGTTCGGTCATATAATAGTCTTTGCTTCGGCACCATCTCCATTGAAAATTTGGTGGAGCAGGCGAGGATTCTGCATATCCCAGCAATGGCGTTGACCGACATCAACAATACGATGGGAATTATCGACTTCGTCTTCGAATGCAAGAAACAAGGCATTAAGCCTGTCGCAGGCTGCGAGTTCCGTAACGGCGACGAACTACTCTACATCGCCATCGCTAAAAACAACGAAGGTTTTCGCGAAATCAACGAGACACTGACGCAGCATAATATTAGCAAGCTACCTTACAATATAGACGCGCCGCAGTGGAACGACGTCGTAGTCATTTACCCTTTCGGAAAACGAAAAATTTCACAACTCAACGACAATGAATTTATCGGCGTACGCCTGTCGCAGGTGTCGCGCCTCCTGACATCTGACCTTCGAAATCATCAGGATAAACTGGTGATTGCACAGCCTGTCACATTTCTCAACGAGAAGTCGTTCGAGGTGCATAAAAACCTCCGTGCCATCGATAAAAACATCCTGATTTCGAGGCTCGAAAATCATGCTTCCGCAGATGAGACATTGCTTCCACCGGAAAAACTGAGAGCAGCATACGCCCTCTTTCCTGAGATGATAAAAACAACGGAAGATATTATAAATCAATGTGGTATAGACTTCGATTTCGAGACGCCTAAGAATAAAAAATGCTTCACGGAAAGCGTTTATAATGACATGGAACTTTTGCGGAAGCTGGCGTTCGACGGCATGAAATATCGTTATGGTTTGCAGAACAAAGAAGCTTATCGTCGCATCGAGAAAGAGCTCGGCATCATCGAGACAATGGGCTTCGCCTCATATTTTTTGATTGCCGCCGACATCGTGAGATATTCAATGTCGAAGGGCATTTACCACGTGGGAAGGGGTAGCGGCGCTAACAGCATCGTGGCTTACTGCTTGAGAATCACCGATGTAGATCCAATTGGGCTCGATCTTTATTTCGAGAGATTTCTAAACCCGAAACGCAGCAGCCCGCCAGATTTCGACATCGACTATTCGTGGAAAGACCGTGACGAGGTGCACCGTTACATCTTCAGCCGCTACGAAGACCTTCACGTGGCGTTGCTGGGCGCCACAGTGACGTTCCGCGATAACTCCATTTTGCATGAACTCGGCAAGGTGCATGGCATCCCGAAAAACGACCCTATTCCTCGTCATGTCGTCGATATAGCTCAACAAATCCTCGACTTCCCGAACGTGCGCTCCATCCATGCCGGCGGCGTCCTGATCACCGAGGAACCGATAACTTATTATTCTGCCCTCGACATGCCGCCCAAGGGCTTCCTGACGACACAGTGGGATATGTATGTCGCTGAGCGTCTGCGAGTTGAGAAACTCGATATCCTCAGCCAGCGAGGCATCGGGCATATCAAAGATGCAGTGGAGATTATCAAGAAAAATAGGGGAGTAAGCATTGATATTCATAGGGTTGAGGATTTTAAGAAAGATGAAAGGGTTAAGAATCTGCTGCGTAACGCCGAGACCAACGGCTGCTTCTACATCGAGAGCCCCGCTATGCGCGGACTCTTAAGAAAACTGCGTTGTGACGACTATAAGACCTTGGTTGCGGCAAGCTCCATCATCCGTCCCGGAGTGGCGAAATCGGGCATGATGCGGCAGTATATCCAACGTTTTCATAATCCGCAACATATTGATTATCTGCATCCTGTGCTGAAACAGCTGCTGGAAGAGACATACGGCGTGATGGTGTATCAGGAAGACGTGCTGAAGGTGTGCCACCACTTCGCGGGACTTGACCTCTCCGATGCTGACCTCCTGCGTCGCATGATGAACCATAAAAGCCGTCGCAAAGACGAGATGACAGAACTGACAAAACGCTTCTTTGATAATTGTAAATCAAAAGGTTATAGCGATAAAGTAACCAATGAGGTGTGGCGACAGATAGAGTCGTTCGCCGGCTATTCGTTCTCGAAAGCTCATTCAGCTTCGTATGCCGTTGAGAGCTTCCAAAGCCTTTTCCTGAAGGCTTATTTCCCACTCGAGTTTCAGGTGGCAGTGATAAACAAC
>JAFYNO010000022.1 GCA_017549705.1 Bacteroidales bacterium
CGCACAATACCTTATTATTAAACGTATTGCTGCCATGCGCGAAAACATCTGCGTGGTGGGCGACGACGCACAGTCGATCTACGGCTTCCGCGGCGCGAATATCCAGAATATTCTGAACTTTAAGATAGATTATCCTGAGCAAAAACTCATCCGCCTCGAGCAGAATTACCGCTCGACAAAAACCATAGTGAAAGCGGCAAATAGCGTCATTGCGAACAATAAAGACCAGATTAAGAAAAACGTTTGGTCGGATAAAGAAGAAGGTGAGCTCATCACTTTGCTTAGAGCAACTTCCGACAACGAGGAAGGCACGCTTGTGGCCAACTCGATTTTTGGCTATAAGATGTCGCGACAGCTGGCTAACAAGGATTTTGTGATTCTTTACAGAACCAATGCGCAGTCGCGTTCGCTGGAAGAGGCTTTACGCAAACAGGATATACCTTATAAAATATACGGCGGTCTGTCGTTCTACGACCGCAAAGAGGTGAAAGACCTCCTCGCCTACTTCCGCGTGACCATCAACCCGACCGACGAACAGGCATTGTTGAGAATTATCAACTATCCTGCGAGAGGTATTGGCGACACGACAAAACAAAAATTGCAGGTCATCGCCGACGAGCGCAAATGCACCATTTGGGATGTTTTGAAATCGCTAAACGAGCAATCGACGGAGTTCAATATGGGAACCGTCAACAAGCTGAGCAACTTTGTCACGATGATTCAAAGTTTCCAGACGCAGCTCGACAAGATGAACGCATTTGAGTTGGCGAAGCATATCACAGAATCAGTTGGAATCATCAAGGTTTTGAAGGAAGATGAGAGCCCGGACGGAGTGATGAGAGTGCAAAATATCGAAGAGCTTTTGAATGCTATTCAGGAATTCTCAGATAAGCAAGTTGACGAGGTCACAGGTGAGCAGATGACAGTGAATCTGCCGAAATTCATGGAAGATGTGGCGCTCCTCACCGACCAGGACGAAAAAGAAGACGAGAACGCCGACTATGTGACATTGATGACCATCCACAGTGCGAAAGGTCTTGAATTTCCTTACGTTTACATCGTTGGATTGGAAGAAAACCTCTTCCCTGGAATACAATCTTTAAGCACTCGTGAAGACCTCGAAGAGGAACGCCGATTGTTCTACGTTGCACTGACGAGAGCCGAGACAAAGCTCATTTTGAGTTACGCAGAGAGCCGTTACCGCTGGGGCAATATCACTATCAGCGAGCCGTCGCGTTTCATCGAGGAAATTGATCCTGAATTGATTGAAAAGACCAAGAAGGCATCGTTTAGAGGCACGACAATAAAAGAAGACCGAAGCTACAATCCATTTTCCGGTCGAGGAGCCTGGACTTATAGCGGCGACAAACGCTATGAAAAACCTCGTGAGGAAGTCCGTCATTTCGACCGACCACAGGGAGTGGAGAAATCTCCTTCATACCCCAAGGCCTCCCCTTCGGACTTCGTCCTCGCTGACGCAGACGAAATCCAAGCCGGAATGCGCGTGCTGCATCAAAAGTTCGGGCAAGGAACGGTGGTTAAAGTGGAAGGCATCGGGCCGAATAAGAAAGCGTCAGTCGATTTTGACGAGAGCGGAAACAAGATGCTGATGCTGAAATTCGCGAAGCTTAGCATTTTAAAGCAATAAAGTTTAGAGTTTAGAGTTTAAAGTTTAGAGTAGTTTTAAAGTTGAAAGTTGAAAGTTAAAAGAGTTAGTTATGGAATATAATACAGAGCGTGAGAAGATAGTGATTTCGGAATACGGAAGAAATATTCAGGTGATGATTCGTCATCTGATGGACATTGAGGACCGCAAGCAGCGCACTGAGGCGGCGTATTTCATCGTCAACGTGATGGCGCAGATGAACCCGCAGGTGAAGGAGTCGAACGACTACATGCACAAGCTTTGGGATCACCTCCACATCATCGCCGACTACAAGCTCGACGTTGACGGTCCATATCCTGTTCCGACCCCAGAGATGCAGAAAAAGAAACCAGAACACGTTGGTTATCAAAAGAATAACATCCGTTACGGTCATTACGGGCAATATATCTACGATGTGGTGAAGAAGGTCAAGGAGATGGAAGACGGTCCGAAGAAACAGGCTATCCTCATCAACATCGCCAACCAGATGAAGCGCGACTATCTCAACTGGAACCGCGACACCGTCAACGATCTGCTTATTTTGGATGACTTGTACAAGATTTCCGGTGAGGAGATTACCCTGCCGATGGAGACCAAGCTCATCCCGACCAACGAGATTCTGAACAAGCCGCAAAACCAGCAGCAAAATCAGAAGAAGAAAAACGGCGGCACCAACAACAATAACAACAAGAAGAATAACAATAAAAATCAGCCGCAGGCTAAGCAGAATAACCCTAACCGTCCAAACAGAAAGAACTAAGTCATGGCATCATTCAGAGTTACAGGAGGTAATAAGCTAAATGGCACCATCATCCCTCAGGGTGCCAAAAACGAGGCGATGCAGGTGCTCTGCGCCGCTCTGCTCACCGACGAGCCGGTGACAATCACCAATTTACCTGACATCCTCGACATCAACAACCTCATTGATTTGATGCGCGGCATGGGCGTGAAAGTCGACCGCAAGAGCAAGAGCGAGGTGACGCTTCAAGCCTCCAACATCAACCATGACTATTTCGACACCAAGGACTTCCACGAGCGCGCGACAAAGCTCCGTGGCTCGGTGATGATACTCGGTCCGCTTTTGGCACGTTTCGGACAGGGTTACATGCCGCGTCCGGGTGGAGATAAGATCGGTCGTAGACGTCTTGATACGCACTTAATAGGTCTGCAGAACCTAGGCGCGACGATGGAGACGGTAGGTCTCGAACATTGTTACAAATTAGTGGCTCCAAAAGACGGTTTGAAAGGCACTTACATGCTTCTTGACGAGGCGTCAGTCACCGGCACTGCCAACATAGTGATGGCAGCAGTAATGGCAAAAGGCACTACGACGATTTTCAACGCAGCTTGCGAGCCGTATCTGGTGCAACTTTGCAGAATGCTCACCGCGATGGGCGCCAAGATTGAGGGAATAGGCTCCAATTTGTTAAAGATAACCGGCGTTGAGAAGCTTCACGGCACCACACACCGTCTGCTCGCCGACATGATTGAAGTCGGTTCATTCATAGGTTTAGCCGCAATGACAGGCTCTGACATCACCATCAAAGACGCAGGAATCAAAGACTTGGGCATCATCCCGAGCACGTTCAGAAAACTCGGCATCAAGCTGGAGTTCATTGGAGATGACATACATATTCCAGCACAGGAACATTACGAAGTTGAGACTTTCCTCGATGGCAGTATCCTCACCATCGCTGACGCTCCATGGCCAGGATTCACTCCCGACTTGATAAGTATCGTGCTGGTTGTCGCGACACAGGCCAAAGGCACCGTGTTAATACATCAGAAGATGTTCGAAAGCCGCTTGTTCTTTGTTGATAAGCTCATCGATATGGGAGCGCAGATCATCCTTTGCGACCCGCACCGCGCCAACATCATCGGACTTGATAGAAGCCATCAGCTGAAGGCGACAAAGATGGCATCGCCAGATATCCGCGCCGGCGTGGCATTGCTCATCGCAGCGCTGTCGGCTGAAGGAACATCAATAATCGACAACATCGACCAGATCGACAGAGGCTATCAGGACATCGACGGGCGGCTGAGGCAACTCGGAGCGCAAATCGAGAGACTGTAACGACATCATAAAATGATTTCATGCCAAAATGACACACCGCTCGTTTTGGCATGCATTTTGATTGCACCTTATTAAATTAATGAGCAAAATAAACACAACATATCATGAGTAAACATAAGAAAAACCCAGAAATTAAAGGCGAAGACGAAGAAATCAAAACGGAGGAAAACATCGAAGTAAAAGAAGAAAAGACTGACAATTTCGAGGAAAAATTCAACGAGTTGAATGACAAATATCTCCGTTTGTACTCGGAATATGACAACTATCGTAAGCGCACTGCCAACGAGAAGGTCGAGCTAATCAAGACCGCGGCAGAAGGCACCATTTTAGCGTTGTTGCCAATTCTCGATGATTTTGAGCGCGCTTTGCCGACGATGGAAAAGTCGGAAGACAAGACCCATTACGAAGGTGTGATGTTGATTTACAACAAGTTAAAACGCACATTGGAGCAGAAAGGTCTTGAAGAAATCAAAGCGACAGGCGAGCCTTTCAACACTGATGAGCACGAGGCTCTGACACAGATTCCGGCGCCGTCGGAAGACATGAAAGACAAGGTCATCGACGTGGTTCAAAAGGGATATAAATTGAATGGCAAGGTGATTCGCTACGCGCGCGTCGTCGTCGGATGCTAAAAATATCGAACAATGGCCGAAAAAAGAGATTACTACGAGGTGCTGGAGGTTGCGAAGAACGCCACAGCCGATGAGATAAAGAAAGCCTATCGAAAGAAGGCATTACAATATCACCCTGACAGAAACCCTGGTGACAAAGAAGCTGAGGAGAAATTCAAGGAAGCAGCCGAGGCCTATGGTGTGTTGAGCGACCCTGACAAGCGTGCCCGTTATGACAGATACGGTCATGCCGGCGTCAACGGACAAGACTTCAGTGGGGCTTCGATGAACGATATCTTCAGTCAGTTTGGAGATATCTTAGGCGACCTGTTTGGTGGTGGAGGCTTCGGTTTCAACTTCGGAGGCTTCGGCGGTGGCGGCGGTCAGCAGCGACCAGTATACCGTGGCTCAAACCTGCGTCTTCGCGTGAAGCTGACGCTTGAGGAAATTGCCACCGGCGTGAAGAAAAAAGTCAAAGTCAACAAATACGTCACCTGCGACAAATGTCATGGCAGCGGCTCGGAAGACGGTCAGATGGAGACCTGCACAGCCTGCGGCGGACGTGGTCAGCGAGTGATGCGCTCGGGCTTCTTCACACAGGTCAGCACCTGCTCGGTATGCGGCGGCGAAGGCAAAGTCATCAAGAAGAAATGTACAGCCTGCAACGGCGACGGCATCGTCAAGGGCGAGGAAGTGATAGAGCTCGACATCCCGGCAGGCGTCGCTGACGGCATGCAGCTGTCGGTGCGCGGCAAAGGCAACGCAGGAGCACGTAACGGTGTGGCTGGAGATCTTTTGATTCTTATCGAAGAAGAGAAACACAAAGACTTCGAGCGCGACGGCAACGACCTCATCTACAATCTCTTCATCAGCGTGCCACAAGCAGCATTAGGCTGTAACGTCGACGTGCCAAGTCTTGGAGGCACCGTCAGCGTGAAGATCCCGGCAGGAACACAGAGCGGCGACATCATCCGCATCAAAGGCAAAGGTCTGCCTGAGATCAACAGCTACCGCGTGGGCGAACTCATCGTCAACGTCAATGTGTGGACACCAAAGAAACTGTCGAAAGAAGAGGAAAAGATAATGAAAGACCTACTCGAGAGCGAGAACTTCAAACCAAAACCAAGCGCCAACGACAAGGGCGTCTTCGACAAAATCAGAGACTTCTTTAGCTAAAAATAAATGAATTACCTCGAAATTAACCACGTATCTAAGACCTATGGAACAAAGAAAGTGCTCAACGACATCTCCATCAAGGTGCCGGAAAAGAGCATTTTTGGTCTTTTAGGACCTAATGGCGCCGGCAAGACGACGCTCATCCGTATTCTGAACCAGATTACAATGCCGGATTCTGGTCAGGTGTTATTAAACGGCAAACCACTGTGCCCCAGCGACATAGCCAATATCGGATATCTTCCGGAAGAACGCGGACTTTACAAGAAGATGAAAGTCAGCGAACAGGCTATCTACCTCGCACAACTCAAAGGCATGGACAAGAAAGAGGCCGACAGACGCCTCCGTCACTGGTTCATGAAATTTGGCATCGCGAGCTGGTGGGACAAAAAAGTGGAAGAACTCAGCAAGGGCATGCAGCAGAAGGTGCAGTTCATCGTCACTGTCATCCACGAGCCTAAGCTTCTCATCTTCGACGAGCCATTCTCAGGCTTCGACCCTATCAACGTCAACCTGCTGAAAAACGAGATTCTCGAGCTGCGCGACAAAGGCGCAACCATCTTATTCTCAACGCATAACATGGCATCCGTCGAGGAACTCTGCGATAACATCATGCTCATCAACAAAGGTGAGAAGATACTCGAAGGCAGCGTTTACGACATCAAACAACAATACAAAAACCACAGCTACGATATCGTTTACAAACCTAACGACGGCAGCGGAGAGACACATCTCACCGTCAACACGACGAATCCTAACGAACTGATTCAAGACATAATCAGCAAAGGAGAGCTAGTGTCGTTTAACGAGATTTTACCTTCGATGAACGAAATCTTCATCAACCTTGTATCATCGTCAAACCAACAAAATCAATAACTTATGAAAATCGGAATCATTATTGAAAGAGAATATCTGACACGCGTGAAGAAGCGTTCGTTCCTTATCATAACCTTCCTCGCCCCTATCTTTTTCGCTGCTTTGATGTTTCTTCCAGCGATTCTCATGACACAATCTGATAAGTTTGAGGAGCGCAGGACCATTGCGGTATGCGACGAGACCACGTTGTTCACCAACAGGCTGGAAGAGACCGACGCCAATACCTTTTTATATATAAATAAGGACATCGACGAGGCGAAGAGTCTCGTGAAAGACGGCGAGTACGACGCGGTGCTGTACATCCCTGCCACGACGCTGAATGTGCCAACAAACGCTGAGATTTACAGCATGAAGCAGCTCCCGATGTCGCTCACCTCGCACATCAGGTCACAGATGAAACAAGTGGTTGAGCGCGAGAAGCTTCTGGCTTCGGGCATCGACCCGGCCATAGTGAAAGCATCAGCGACGACCATCAACTTACAGACGATCAAGATGAGCGACAAAGACGACGGCGAGCAGAAGAGCTTCGGTGAGTTTGAGTTCATCCTCGGGCTGGCGTTGGCCTTGGTGATTTATTTCGTGATCTTCATCTTCGGAAGTCAGGTTATGCGCGGCGTCATCGAGGAGAAGACGAACAGGATTATCGAGGTGATTGTCAGTTCCGTCAAGCCTTTCGAGCTGATGATGGGCAAAATTATCGGCATAGCTCTCGTCGGATTGACGCAGTTCCTCTTATGGGGTGTTTTAACCCTTGTCATCTCTGGAGTTGCATCATCATTCTTGCCGACACAAGACGTATTCTCGGCCGGCACCGTGATGACCGAGCAGATTGCGGAAGCTGGAATAAATACTACGGATGACAGCACTTTGACAGAGGTCTTCGAGGTCATCAACTCCATCAATTTCAAGGATATTTTATGGTGTTTCCTCCTCTACTTCATCGGAGGATATTTCCTATATTCAGCTATGTTTGCCGCTGTTGGTGCTGCTGTCGACAACGAGACCGACACCCAGCAGTTTGTGACGCCGATATCGCTGCTTTTGGTGATACCTATGGTATGTTCGTCGCTCATCGCGTCGGCTCCTGACAGCTCGTTAGCATTCTGGATCTCGATGATACCGTTCACCTCCCCTGTCGGCATGATGCTGAGGATACCTTTCGGTGTGCCAATCTGGCAGGTAGTGCTATCGGTGGCGATATTATTCATCACTTTCATCATCTTCACCTGGCTCGCCAGCAAAGTCTATCGTACCGGCATTTTGATGTACGGCAAGAAGACGTCGTGGAAGGAAATTTTCAAGTGGATAAAATATTAAAAAAATATTTTGTTAGCATTGAAAAATATCGTATTTTTGCACGCTTAAAATTTCAGTAATTGAAAATTAAAAAAAAGTTTAATTATAAAAAATTGATTTACAATGCAGAACAAAGGAGTTATTAAGCTTTTAGCGCTTTTACTTGCTCTCTTCACGGTGTATCAGTTGTCATTCACGTTCGTGACAAGGCACGTGGAAAGCAAGGCGAAAGAGTACGCTGAAGGTCCGAAGACTGTCGCTTTAGCCACAGAGATGGCCAAGGGCGACCAAAATGCTTACGAGTACTATCTTGATTCAATCAAGACAGCAAAAGAGACGTACTATCTCGACTCAGTTGGTACAATTACAGTTTACATGTGGCAGGACTACCGCAAGTGCAAGGAGCAGGAGCTCAACCTCGGCCTTGACCTTAAGGGTGGTATGAACGTCATGATGGAGGTCTCAGTGCCTGACATCATCTACGCTCTTGCCGGAAATAGCCAAGACGAAACATTCCGTGAGGCTATGCGTCAAGCTAACGAGCAGCACCTCAACAGCCAGAAGGACTTCGTTGACCTCTTTGGCGAAGCTTACGCAAAGCTCGACCCTAACGCACGTCTCGCTTCTATTTTCTTATATGAGTTCAAAGACAAAGGTATCACTGTCAACTCGACAAACGACGAGGTGTTGAAGGTTATCAAAGATGAGACCAGTGGCGCTATCGACCGTTCATACCAGATTTTGAGAACACGTATCGACCGTTTTGGTGTGGCACAGCCTAACATCCAGAAGTTGGAAGGCTCAGGCCGTATCCTCGTCGAGCTTCCAGGTATCAAAGACCCGAAGCGTGTCCGCAAACTGTTACAGGGTACCGCTCAGCTTGAGTTCTGGGAGACCTATAAATTCACTGAGATCTATCAGTATTTCGATGAGGCCAACGCTCGTCTCGCTGAGATTGAGAAAGTTGAAAAGCCAGAAAAAGCTGAGGAAGCTACAGAAGACAGCGACGTCGCTCTGCTCAACCAGATGACAGCTGAAGACTCATTAAAGAAAGCTCAGGAAGAGGCTCGTGAGAAGTTCATGGAGAACAACCCATTGTACACCATCCTCTCACCTTCATACTATCAGAACAACGCTGGCCAGATGGTTCCTGGCGAGACAGCACGCGTTGGTATGGCTATGGTGAAAGATACAGCCAACATCAACAGAATGTTGAAACTCACATCATCAGTCTTCCCGAGAAACCTCAAGTTCGCATGGTGCGTGAAGCCTAACAAAGCTGCTAACGGCAACGTCGAGTTCATCGACCTCGTGGCATTGAAGGCTAACCGTGACAACAAGTGCTCACTCGGTGGTGAGGTCATCACAGAGGCACGTCAGGACTACGATCAGAACGGTCGTGTTGAGGTTACAATCCAGATGAACACAGAAGGTGCAAAGGCATGGAAACGTTTGACAGGCGACAACATCGGCCGTCAGGTTGCCATCGTGCTTGATAACTACGTCTATTCATATCCTGTCGTCAACGACGAGATCCCGGGCGGTCGCTCACAGATCTCTGGTGGTGACATGACAGTGGAAGAGGCTCAGGACTTGGCCAACATCCTCAAAGCAGGTAAGTTGCCAGCTCCAGCACGTATCCTCGAAGAGAACGTCGTAGGTCCTTCACTCGGTCAGGAAGCTATCACATCAGGTTTCTGGTCGTTCATCATCGCATTCTGCCTGGTGCTCATCTACATGGTGTTCTTCTACAGCAAAGCCGGTGTCGCAGCTGATATCGCATTGCTCGTGAACATCCTGTTCTTCTTCGGCGTCATCGCATCATTCGGCACAGTGTTAACACTGCCTGGTATCGCTGGTATCGTGTTGACATTAGGTATGGCTGTTGACTCGAACGTCATTATCTTCGAGCGTATCAAGGAAGAGATTGCAGCAGGTAAAGGCATCCGCCTCGCAGTGGCTGACGGTTTCAAAGCCGCTTACTCAGCTATCCTCGACGGTCAGATCACAACCTTCTTGACAGGTTTCATCTTGTTCGAGTTCGGTACAGGTCCTGTCCAGGGCTTCGCTACAACATTGATGATCGGTATCTGCACATCATTGTTCACTTCAATCTTCATCACACGTCTCATCCTTGAGAGATGGCTCGACAAAGACAGAGAGATCAAGTTCTCAACCAATATGACACGCGACTTCTTGAAGCACACCAAGTTCGACTTCATCAAGTTCGGTAAGACAGCTTTCATCATTGGTGGTATCATGATTGTCATCAGCTTCGGCTCATTGGCAGTGCGCGGCCTCAACCTCGGCATCGACTTCCAGGGTGGTCGTAACTACGTCGTCCGCTTCGACAAGGAAGTGTCAGTCGCTCAGGTTCGTGAAGCTCTCGCTACAGTTCCAGAGTTCAAAGAAGACGCTCCAGAAGTGAAGACATACGGTCCAAGCCGTCAGGTGAAGATCACAACCAAGTACGAAATCAACAGCAACGATCCTGACATCGACGCTAAGATCCAGGGCATGCTCTATGCTGGTTTGAAAGACTTCTACAGCAAAGATATGTCATACGACCAGTTTACATCAGACAGCGAGAAGAGCGATATGATGCTCGGCATCATGTCATCACAGAAGGTGGGTGCTACCATCGCTGACGACGTGACACGTAAGGCTATCTGGGCTGTCGTGATCTCATTGGTGGTCATCTTCGTGTACATCGCTATCCGATTCAAGAGATGGCAGTATGGTGCTTCGTCAATCATCGCATTGGCACACGATACCATCATCGTGATTGGTATGTACTCGTTGTTCTACAACATCTTACCATTCTCAATGGAGGTTGACCAGTCGTTCATCGCCGCTGTTTTGACCATCATCGGTTACTCAATCAACAACACAGTGGTTATCTTCGACCGTATCCGTGAGAACGTTACACTCTATCCAAAGAGAAGCTGGTATGAGAGAATGAACGATGGTGTCAACAGCACCTTGCTCCGTTCAATCAACACATCAGGTTCAACATTGGTGGTGTTGCTCGCTATCTTCATCTTCGGTGGTGAGACCATCCGCGGCTTCGTGTTCGCGTTGCTCGTCGGTATCTTCGCAGGTACATTCTCATCATTATTCATTGCTTCACCGGTGGCTTACATGCTGTTCCGTGGCAAGAAGGTTGATGCAAAGCTCCTCGAGGCAGCTGACAAAAAGAATAAATAGGTATTTTATATGATAACAACGTAGAGATGCAATATTTGTGTCTCTACGTTGTTATTTAATATAAATAGAATTATTATGGTGAAAAAACTGTTGTTCATATTATTTGCGATAATGCTTGGTGCTGTGCAACCTCTTGAGGCTCAGAGGCGTGGTCCGGCGAAGGCCGCTGACGTGGCTTTTGAGAGAGGACAGTACAACGCGGCCATCGATCGTTACAAGAAGGCGTTTAAGAAGATGCGTAAGAAGAAATACGAGGACGAGCGCATACGTGTGACCTTCCAGCTTGGTGAATGTTATTATCTCACCGACACTCCGAAGCTTGCCACGGTGCAGTATAAACGTGTGTGCAAGAGCGAGTTCCCGAAGGACCACCCTATCGTATATCTGCATTACGCTGACTGCTTGAAACGCATCGAGAAATACGACGACGCCATCACCTATTACAACCTCTATGCTGAGGCTGTGCCTGATGACCCTCGTCCGCAACGCGCCATCGACGACATCGCACATATCAAAGAATGGCTGGAATATCCTTCAAAATATGAGGTGACACGTGTCAAGGCACTCAACTCGAAGGCATCCGACTTCGGAGTGGCTTGGATCTCGAACAGCTACAACGACATCATCTTCACATCCACACGTGAAGGCGGCGTCGCGAAGGAAAAAGACGCCATCACTGGACAACATTTCGCCGATTTCTATTACACACGACAAGATAAGAAAGGCAACTGGGACAAGCCAGAGCTCCTCGATGAGGAAGGCGGCTTGAACAGCAAAGGCAGCGACGGCGTGCCATATTTCACCAAGTCGTTCTCCGACGTGTATTTCACACGCTGCCCTAACGACAAGAAACGTCAGTCGGGATGCCAGATCATGAAGTCGAAACGTACAGGTAACGCCTTTGCAGAAGCTACCGTCGTGGAGATCAATGGTGTCGACTCCCTTGACATCGTCGGCCATCCGACGTTGAACTCCGACGAGAGCGTTATGTTTTTCGCTGCTGAACGCGCTGGCGGAATGGGCGGCAAAGACATCTGGATGACGACAAAAGGCGAAGACGGCAAGTTCGGACGTCCATTCAACCTTGGCGAGGTCATCAACACCCCAGGCAACGAGATGTTCCCTTATATGCGCAACGACAGCACGCTGTACTTCTCATCCGACGGACACGGTGGCATGGGCGGACTCGACATCTTCGTGACGACGAGAGACACCCTGGGCAACTGGAGTGAGCCGGTAAACATGAGATATCCAATCAACTCTATCGGCAACGACTTCGGCATCGTCTTCCACCCTACCGAGGAACGCGGCTTCTTCGCATCGAACAGAGCCAGCAAGAACGGCCTCGACGACGACATCTATTACTTCATGGAGCCACCGGTACTGTTTACCGTCAATGGCACTGTGAAAGACGTCAACAGCCTTCAGTTTGTGAGCGGCGCCAACGTCAGCATCGTTGGAACAGACGGCAACAAAGCTACGACATTGTCGAGCGACAAAGGAACGTTCCAGTTTAACGAAGGCGTCGTGAATCTCAACAACATCTACGTCATCACCGTTGAGAAAAACAACTATTTCACCATGACTGACACCATCAGCACGGTGGGACTGGAGTTCAGCCGTGACTTCACACCATTGTTCGAGATCTCTATGATTCCAACAGGCGCCGTCGTCCTTCCGGAGATTCAGTACGAGCTGGGTAAGTGGGACCTCCAGCCACAGTTTGAGGACTCGCTTCAAGGCCTCATCGAGATACTACAAGTCAACCCGAACATCACTGTGGAGCTCGGCTCACATACCGACTTCCGCGACAGCGACGCACGCAACGACATATTGTCACAGAAACGTGCGCAGTCGGTGTGCGACTACTTGGTTATCAGAGGTATAGATCCATTGCGACTCACTGCTAAAGGCTACGGCGAACGCGTGCCGAGAACGTTGAAAAAAGACTTTGTCTACAACGGATATACTTTCAAGAAAGGCACTAAGCTCACTGAAGATTATATCAAAGCATTGCCATCCGAAGAGTTGAAGGAATACGCCAACCAGCTTAACCGTAGAACGGAATTCAAGGTGCTGAGCAGAGATTACAGAACCCGCGAGAACATCGATGACGACCAGATGGCGAAGATTAAGCTGAATCCTGAGGACAACAAGGTGTCGTTCCAACAGGATAAGAGCGGTAACTTCTCGTTCAAGACATACATCAACGCATACACTGAGATGGTGACTTACGACCGTGACGCCGACTTCAGTGTGTCACAGAGCAAGGTCATGGAGTTGCTCACAAACGGCACTATCACTAAGGACGATTTCGTTGGTGAAGATGTCACCAAGGTCATTATGGCTGGTAAGGTGAAAGACCGCGCGACGTTCATTATCAAGGAGATGCGCATCGCCGACAGGACAGTCGAGAACCTCGAGGTCACCGTCGTAAACAGCCAGAAAGAGCCATGGGTGATGGGACAGACCACCTTGAAACAATTCGGAAGCTTTGAATTTAACACAGACGAACATAAATTGATATTTAAATAAAATGCCAGTAGAAAAACGTTATCAGCTGCGCGGCGTCTCCGCAGAGAAGGAAGACATCCACAACGCCATCAAAAATCTTGACAAAGGCTTGTATCCCAATGCTTTCTGCAAGATCATCCCTGATATCTTAGGTGGTGATGATGATTATTGTAACATCATGCATGCCGACGGTGCAGGCACAAAGTCATCGTTAGCTTACCTTTATTGGAAAGAGACCGGCGACCTTTCGGTTTGGGCAGGCATTGCACAAGATGCCGTCGTGATGAACACCGACGACCTGATGTGTGTGGGTGCCACCGACAAGATGCTCCTCTCCTCCACCATCGGACGTAACAAAAACCTGATTCCAGGCGAAGTCATCTCAGCCGTCATCAATGGCACCGAGGATTTCCTCGCGAAGCTGCGTTCACTCGGCGTTGGCATATACCTCACCGGTGGTGAGACAGCCGACGTTGGCGACCTGGTGAGAACCATCATCGTCGACAGCACCGTGACAACACGCATGAAACGCTCAGAAGTCATTGAGAATCATATCCAGCCAGGCGATGTCATCGTGGGCTTCGCATCATACGGACAGGCAACATACGAAGACTGTTACAACGGCGGAATGGGCTCAAACGGCCTGACATCAGCACGTCATGACGTGTTTGGTCACTATCTGGCAGAGAAATATAAAGAGAGTTTCGACCATTCGATTCCTGAGGATCTCGTCTACTCTGGCAATCATAAGCTGACAGAGCCTTCTAAGGTCCCAGGCGTCGACGTCGGAAAACTCGTCCTCGCCCCTACCCGCACCTATCTCCCAATGATGGTGCCGATTTTGGCGAACCTCAGAGGTCACATCAACGGCATCATCCACTGCAGCGGCGGCGCTCAGACAAAGGTGACGCATTTCATCGATAAGTTACACATCATCAAAGATAACATGATCGAGCTGCCACCATTGTTCGAGATGATTCAGGAGTCGTCGGGCACCGACTGGCAAGAGATGTACAAGGTGTTTAACATGGGCTCGCGTCTTGAGATCTACACCGACGAGAAATCGGCAGAAGAGATGATTAAGATCGCTAACTCATTCAACATCAAGGCACAGATCATCGGCCACGTGGAGGCATCTGATAGAAAACAACTTACAATTAAGAGCAAATACGGAGTTTTTGAATACTAATGGAAATTATTGACAAATTAGAAGCGATTAAAGAACGCTGGGAAGGCTTGCGTGAGCAGCTCAACGACCCGGAGCTGATGAACGACATGAAGCGTTACGTCAAGGTGAACAAGGACTACAAAGACCTTGAGCCGGTGATTGAGGCGTTCAACCAATATAAGACATATCTCGCAAACATCAGTGAAGCCAAGGAAATGCTGAAGACTGAGAAAGACGAGGACATGCGTGCGATGGCACAGGAAGAGCTCGACGAGGCTACTGAGAAAGTAGCGAAACTCGAAGAGGACATCCGCCTGATGCTCATCCCAAAGGACCCAACCGACGGCAAGAACGCCGTGATGGAGATCCGCGCAGGCACTGGCGGCGACGAGGCTGCTATCTTCGCAGGCGACCTCTACAGAATGTATCTTAAATTCTGTGAGACGAAAAACTGGAAGGTCGAGACCGTTGACGCCAACGAAGGCACTGCCGGCGGCTTTAAAGAGATAGTGTTCAACGTCATCGGCGACGGCGCCTACGGCATCCTGAAGTTCGAATCAGGAGTGCATCGCGTGCAGCGTGTGCCGAAGACCGAGACACAGGGACGTATCCACACCTCGGCGGCATCGGTGGTAGTGCTTCCTGAAGCAGAAGAATTCGATGTGGAGCTTCTCGACAAAGATATCAAGAAAGAGGTTTATTGCGCCGCATCAGGACCTGGCGGACAGTGCGTCAACACCACATACAGCGCCGTGCGTCTCACCCACATCCCTACCGGCGTGGTGGTGAGCTGCATCGACGAACGCTCACAGGCCAAGAACATGGCAAAAGCTATGAAAATCTTGCGTACCCGTATCTACGAAGCTGAATATAACAAATACATGGAGGAAGTCTGCTCGAAACGTAAGACCATGGTGTCGACAGGCGACCGCTCAGCGAAGATTAGAACGTATAACTACCCTCAGGGCCGCGTCACCGACCACCGCATCGGGTTCACAGTTTACAACCTGACATCAGTGATGGATGGCGATTTGACAGCGTTTATCGAGAATCTGCAGATGGCAGAAAATGCTGAACGTCTCAAAGA